>JAAUTJ010000041.1 GCA_012031475.1 Leptolyngbyaceae cyanobacterium SM1_3_5
CGACTGCGCTCACAAAACTGAGGTAATTTGTATCTTTTTGATAATCATATTAGTGATCTCAGTTCACTGAAATCACTAACCAACTTGATAACGCTATCTCTTTCTAACAACCAGATTGCCGATATCAGCCCATTAGAGTCACTGATTAATTTGACAGGACTTGACCTTAGCAGCAATCAAGTTGTTGATGTTGGTTCATTGCAATCGCTCACTAACCTGGTATATTTGTTGCTCAATAGCAATCAAATCATTAATCTCGATCCGCTGAGATCACTAACAAACTTGCGTAATCTCAGCGTTGCAAATAACCCTATTTCTCAACGCAACTGCCCGGTTAGTCCATCATCTATCTGTAATTTTGAACAACCAGGTGCAGTTGCCGTTCCTTAAAAAATTTAAGATTGCAGGGTTGGCAATCATAATTTCCACAGAAAATTTTGTAGATTCTGCAAAAACTCGCTAACTGAAACTCAAAGCTTTGCCGCGCACGTCGGTGTTCAGTTGGCCGCGATCGAACACGACTTGACCGCCAACGATCGTGACGACAGGCCAGCCCGTCAAATTCCAGCCTTCAAACGGACTCCAGCCGCATTTGGTTTGCAGTTCTTCTCGCAAAACGGGCTTGTAGGTGTTCAAGTCAACGAGGACGAGATCGGCATCGTAACCGGGAGCAATGATGCCTTTGTTTGGAATTTTGTAGGCTTTGGCGACAGCCGTAGACATCCAGTTTGCCACCTGTTCTACCGTGCATTTTCCTTGTTTAGCCTGCGTCAGCATGATCGGCAGCGAGGTTTCGACTCCGGGCATTCCCGATGGCGTGTTCGGATAGCCCTTGGCTTTTTCTGCGATCGTGTGGGGCGCGTGGTCGGTGGCGATGAAGTCGATGACGCCATCGCGCAGGGCATTCCAGAGAATTTCGTTGTCCTGGGGCGATCGCAAGGGCGGATTCATCTGCGCGAACGTGCCGATCGTTTCATAGGCGCTGGTGTTCAAGACAAGATGCTGCGGCGTCACTTCTGCCGTGACCCAAGCGGGCTTGTCGTGGCGCAAAAGTTCGGCTTCTTCTCCGGTCGAGAGGTGAAGGATATGCAGCCGACGCTGATATTTTTTCGACAGCTTCAGAGCAAGCTGCGTGGCGTTGAGCGCGGCCTGATTGTCTTGAATTTGCGAGTGAACGGCGGGATCGGTCATTCCCGCAAACTGTTCGCGGCGGGCGCGGATGCGGGCTTGGTCTTCGGCATGAACGGCGATCAAACGGCGTCCGCTAGAGAAAATCCGCTCCAGAGCCGATTCTTGATCGACCAACAGCGCTCCGTGCATCGATCCCATGAAGATTTTGATGCCGCAAGTTGGGTTCGCGGTTTCCAGATCCGGCAGATTTTCCGCCGTTGCGCCAATGAAAAAGCCGTAGTTGACCAGGCACTTTTGGGCGGCGCGATCGAGCTTATCGTTCAGCATTTCCTGCGTCGTCGTCAGCGGATTCGTGTTCGGCATTTCCAGAAATGACGTGACGCCGCCTTTGGCGCAGGCGCAACTGGCCGTAAACAAATCTTCTTTGTATTCCAATCCGGGTTCGCGAAAGTGGACTTGCGGATCGATCACTCCGGGCAACAAAGTCAAGCCCGTTGCGTCGATGATTAGAGTATCGGAATCGATCGCAATCTCTGGAGCAGTCTGGGCAATTTTACCGTCTTGCACCAGCACGTCGCTAACCTGGAAGGCGCGATCGATCAATACGGTGGCTTGACGAATCAATAAGTTAGCGACAGGCATAGAAAATTTTGCAAAGGTGGATTTACCGAGTAAGCTACACTCAAGCTTTAATATTGATTCTCGATGCAAATGCGGAGTTTGGTGTTTTTTGCTCAAACTCGCTAGTATCTTTGGTTGATGGGTAGCCTTTCGTCAAGCTGCCGCCCGCTCATTTGGTTCCAACGGCTTAATTTTCCTTATCCATGCCGATTCCTCCCCGCTCAAATGCTCAGCCTAACGACGGTTCCGAATCGTCCGGTCAGCCCCCGCCCAAGCTGCATCTTCAGCGCCGATCGAGCGATCGCCGCAACGACAATCCCTGGCTGGAAGCGGTGCAGATTGTCGGTTCTGCTTTGGTGTTGGCGATTGGGATTCGCACGTTTGTGGCCGAAGCGCGGTACATTCCTTCGGAGTCGATGATTCCGACTTTGGAAATCAACGATCGCCTAATCGTCGAAAAAGTTGGCTACCGCTTTGGCGACCCGCAGCGTGGCGACATTATTGTGTTCAATCCCACTGATGAACTGCGCCGACTCAATCCCAGCCTGCGCGATGCGTTTATCAAGCGCGTGATCGGACTTCCGGGCGAAAAGGTTGAGGTGCGCGACGGGAAGGTGTTCATCAACGACGAGCCGATCGAAGAAAACTACACGGCGGCTCCACCGAACTACAACTGGGGGCCAGAAACCGTGCCGCCCGATTCCTACTTTGTGATGGGCGACAACCGCAACAACAGCTACGACAGCCACTTCTGGGGCTATGTGCCCAGTGACAAAATTATCGGCAATGCCGTCTTCCGCTTCTGGCCGCCCGATCGCATCGGTGGAATTGGCCCAGAGCCGCCCTACCGCGACGAGCAATAGCGTCGTTGGAGTGAGCCGATCGAGCAGCAAATCCGTTAGGCTGAAAGCTCCGTTTCGATCGAGCCATCATGAGCGATCCCGCACTGCGTCGCATTGTTCCGCTTCCTCCGATCGAGAGCGAAGTTTTTCAAACTTATGAAGTTGCTCACGAGTTTTATGAAGAAGTTCGCCATCGTGAGCAGCTAGAGGAATATTGTCAGTGGTATCGCGAAACCGCCGCTCAGAATCAACGCGACCTGCAACAGATGCGCGGCGAAACCAATTTGTTTGGCTGGTTTTGTCGTGGACGCGGTGTGAACTGAAATGTTTTTGGTACGGCCTGTAGCGGTTGTGATTGCGTAAGGCGCGATCGCCCTTCTTGATGCGATAGATTGTTTTCTTTGCTTGCGATAGATTCGTTGCCCACAAAAAAGCAGCCCTGATAATTTTGCAAGGCTGCTGTTAAATTCAATTTAGAAGTGAAAATTACGCGATCGAATGTCCCGTTGCCGTAATGAGTTGCTTCATCGTTTCTTCGGATGCGGCAGATTCGATCGTAATCGTTTTGCATCCAGATTCACGTCCACTTTTGCATCCGGCTCAGTGGTTTTAATCGTTTCCACGATCGACTTTGCCACATCTTCGCTCGTCATACTTGGAACTGTTAGCTTCAATGCCATTTTTTTTTCTCACATCAAGTAAACTACAGCGCAAATACCAACAGCATTGCTACTGATTTAACCTTCAGCATATAAAAATGCTTCCCCCGGTACATCCTACCAAGGGAAGCATTTTTCAGAAGGCTAAGCGACTAGCGACCAGTCGCGTAGGAAACCAGATGCAGCACATCACGCAGAACGCTGTAACCAGCCAAATCCCACAGCAGGTAAGCAGTAAAACCAATCATGGCTAAACGACCGTTCCACAGTTCCGCTTGCGGAGTCCACCCAAACAGAAAGGCATTGCGATCGACGCCGTTATATTCAGAAGCAACAGGGGGTAGATCGGTGCTGGAGCGCTTTTCTTGAGTTTGCATTGTTTTTTCCTCAATTTTTCTTCAAAAGTGGATAACAAAGCTTGATTTGTTATGTCCTCATCGTAGCGATCGCTGTTTAGCGAGTACTCAACCAAAAGGAATGGTCTGCTCCCTGTCTTTGATAGGTTAAGTTCTATTAACCTATGTCATCTAAAATACCAATTAAAGCCTTTTAATCAACCTTTTGAGCGATGTTGATTAATGCAGATTGGTTGCTTTTGCTACATTTAACTTGCGTTAAATGTCTCTTGCATCAATCCTGGCAAATCAATCTTGATGCAGCGCGATCGCTCAAGCGACCTGAGTAATTTGCTTGACGATGAAGTGTAGTCACTTACTGCAAGCTGCCGCGCTTCAGTTGCTCCCGCTCGATCGCCTCAAACAAAGCGCGAAAATTGCCTTCGCCAAAGCCTTCTGCCTGCTGCGTCTGCTGATTGACCTGATAGCTTTGTCGTTCAATTAGTTCAAAAAAGAAAGTCGGCTGCGGAAAAATCGGCTGCGTGAACGCCTGAAGCAGCATCGCTTGGGGACGATCGATCGGCCAGTCTACCAAAACTTGCTCACGGGCGATCGCTTGCCGTTGCGCCTCTGAGAGGCGAAAGCCCGATCGCTGGGGCAGTTCGTCGTAATAGGTTTGCGGCACGGGCAAAAACGCCAAGCCGCGCTTACGGAGACGGGCGATCGATTCGACCGCGTTGGCAGTGGCGATCGCAATGTGCTGAATGCCTGCGCCGCGATTGTGGTCAAGAAATTCTTGAATTTGCGAACGGGAAGAGGCGGGTTCATTAATCGGCATCTGCACCGAACCTTGCGGATGCTTCAACACCTGACTGCACAAGGCCGATCGATCTGTGTGAATCGCGAACATCTGCTGACGCTTCAGTCCCAATCCCGCTTCATACCACGCCACCGTCCGCTCTAGATCGCCCGCTGCCACGTTCAACACGACATGATCGATGCCCAAAAATGGCGGGTTTTGCATCAGCGGAACCGGAGCAACCTTGATCACACCCTCACCGCCCAGATGCCCCAGCACAGCCGCTAGTCCGTCGCCTTCGATCAACGTGTGCTGAAGCGATTCCCAGCCGCCCACCACTGCCACGCGCTGGGGCGATCGCACCTGAATCGACTGCACCAGCGGCATTCCCGCCGCGATCGCCTGTGTCAAAACAGGTTCAAGCTGAAGGACGCGCAAAGCGATGTTTGCCACGCCGGGCGGATGCTGCCGCAGGTATTGGGCGATCGGACTGGCCTCAGTTCGCGCTGCCGACAGCACAAAGCAAATTCGCCCCATGCCCACAACTTCGCTGTGCGTCTCGGCACTGAAGCCGGAGGCGATCGACTGAAAGCCAAAGATCGAAACAAACCAGTCGCGCCACGCTGTTGCATCTTCGACGTAGAAGTGAACATGGTCGATAAACATAGCTGACGATGGCACAAACGCTGAAGTGGACTGTAGAGGCGCAAAACGCTTCAATCTAGAGTCTAGCGATTGATTTCGGACGCGATCGCGCTTTTACGGGAAAAATTCGGTTTTTCTGCCGCTGTGAGAAGGAGTTGAGGGGCTAGGGGCTGGGGGTTATGGGTGCAATTGCTCCCACCGCGACTGCGCGATACCGTTCCGCAAGCTGCGCGATCGGCTCTCTGCCTCTATGCCGACACCCGACACCCAACACCCGACACCCATCCCTACAGCAATCCCGCCGACTCATACAGCCGCCGCAGCACGGCCAAAATGCTCCCGCCATAGTTAGGATCGGCTCTCCAGCGTCCGCCCAGTTGCCCGACCAGGGGCGCAACTCCGCGTGTGACAAATCGAAAGCGCGGATCGACCAGTTCTTGCACCAGCGGCTCAGTACTGGCGTAGGCTTTGAGGTGCTGAATGTGCGCTCGAACGCCGATTCGGGCACTGGGAAACGAAGCGGAGACGGTTTCGCCGCCTGCCGATCCGAGTCCGGCAAAGTTGTTTTGCGTGGGCAGCACGTCGCGCCCAAACCGGAGGAAATCCGTTTCTACGCACATTTGGGCAAAGGCGATGTCGTGGTTGACGCGCTCGATCGCCCCTTCTTCGCGATAAAGACGCGGCAAATCGGGAAACACCGTCACCGCGCTTTCGTTATTCGACTTGAGAAAAATGAGTAGCTGTACTTCGCTGGTGTTGCCAAATCCCATGATTCGATCGAACGCGCCCGGACAATTGCCAATTGCCGATCGCAGCGTCACCGTCCGCGTGTTGGCATCCCAACTGACCGAAATATTGAAGTCGCGCAGTTCGATCGCTTTGACGTAAACGACGCCGCGATAGGTCAGTCGCACCACATCCGGCGCGTCTGCCAAATTTACGCCCAGCCGATCGACCAGATCGATCGGAATGTAGGCGTTGCCGTTGACGATGATGCCGCGCTCGCCATAAATGCCGCCATTCACGTTGATGTCGATCGCGTCATACGTGACATCGGGCGGTGTCGGAGTCGTGTTGTTGACGGCGCGACTCAAAGCAACCAGTCCGTCGGCAATGCCCAGCGCCAGATCGCGGCGGCGGTTTTGCAAAATGGCGCGATCGTCCGGGTTGGTCAGAACCACGACTTCCATGATCAGCGAGGGGATGCTGAGGCGGCGGCAGAAGGCAAGGCTACCTGTGGCGGTGGCCGTGTCGGGGATGGCACCACGACTGGGGAGTTGGGGAATGCGCCGCAAATAGGCCAGCAGGACGAGTTCGGCGTGGCTTTTGCGCTGGACGTTGTTGAGGATGTAGAAGACGCTGGCTCCGCGCACAGAAGGGTTGCCGTAGGCGTTGGCGGCGATTTCGAGGGCAGCGTCTCCGGGCTGGGCGCGAGCGTTGATCCAGGAAAGGGTTTGCTCCAGGCTGAGGTCGTCCGGGACGGAGAGGACGGGCTGGTTGCGCGATCGCAGTTCGGCCACGACGAGATCGCGCAGTTGAATCATCTCAGCGGCTTCGGTTGTGTTGCCAACGATCGCACCCGGATCGCGTCTGCCCCCTTCAATGCCGCCGTGCTGCGCCGAAATGAAGATTCGTGCCATCTTGAGTCGTGTCCTGCTGGGGTGGTGTGGAGGTTGTGTTCGTCAGACATAATATCGACTCAGGGGCGCGATCGCGGTAGGTTCATTGAAATTAATCGAAGGCGCGATCGATCGCGCCACCCAGGTTCCTGTCAGCGTCTTTGAAGAAAGTTTCTCAAATCTGGGCTGTACCAATGTTTTAGCCATTTCCAAGCCAGCCACGCGATCGCACCAACGGCGAGTGACCTTGGCATCTCAATCAAATATCTCAATTCCGCCGCTGCAACGACTTGTTAGGCCGCAACGATTGGCTAGATCGTGGCAATCGCAGCATGTTTCAACATCAACTTACTTTTACCAAGGGGCGAACCGTCAAAATTTCATCTGGGCGGAGAACCTCTACGACAGAGATCGGGACAGCTATCACTGCAAAAGATTCGCCGATCGCATTAAAAACTTCCAGCACACAGCCTTCTTCACCACTACTCGGATGGGGGACAAAATCAACTAATACCGCTACATCTCCAGATCTCAGCCCATACTCCGGCAAGTCGCGAGTTAATGCAACCTCTTGATATAACTCGATCGTCATGTTAGGTCTCCTTACGAGGTTTGAGGGTTACAAACTGAAACTTGCCATTGACTCTGTCTTTGTAACCAAACTGTAACAACTGATAAATTCACACCATTGGTACCGACTAGATCGCCTTCAACTTGATAAAAAGTACCATATTCATTGCTTCTGTCTTCAACCGCCTCCCTTGCTACAGCCTGTTTCTGAATGGCTGCTTTCAGGGCTTCTGAGTTTTCTTGCGTAAATCCAGCTTGAGCTAAAAACTTCGATTTATCATTTCGGGCTTTCTGCACCAGTAAATAGTGCGTGATTTTAGCGTCTGGAATGATTAAGTCTTCAGGAATCCTCACACCGATCCCTCTTGCCTACACCCTTCTTTACTAAATTATCTAGCACAAATATCCAGCACAAAGCCAAAATGCCTAGGTGGATCTTGTATCTTCCTTCCAAGTTGTGGGTTCTACTCCATTATAGCGTTTCCTAGTCTAGTCAGGTACAGTAGCAGCAATGGGTAAACCAGCCGCGAATATCCTCTGGTGTCACTTGCTCAAACGCTGCTTCAATCGCTTTGGCTAGCTCAGGATAACTTCTCGCACCCACTGAACGCAGCGCATTCTTAATCTTTGACCAGCAGTTTTCGATGGGCGAAAAATCCGGGGAATATGCAGGCAGGTAAACCAACCTTGCCCCAGCTTGGGTAATCCATTGCTCAATCTCTTCGCCTTTGTGAATCGAGCAGTTGTCCATCACCACACAAGCACCGGGCCACAACTTGGGAACGAGCCTTTGCGCCACAAACGCCTCAAAGGTCAAGCCATCAGTTGCCCCCAACAGGCTCACTTGAGTAATCACACCCCTCAGGCCGATTGCTCCAATCATCGAGACATTTTGACCGCGTTGCTGCGGTCGTTCTGCGCGTGCGCGTTCTCCCTTGGGTGCGCGAGCAAACAAGCGTGTGAAGGCCAAGTTCACGCCCGACTCGTCGATGAAGATCAAGTCTTTGACCAAGATGCCTTGGATCAGTTGCCAGAACTCAACACGCTGCTTCTGGACGCGCTCAGTCGCTTTTTCGCTGGCGTGTAGCGTTTTTTTTGACAGTGAGATTGAGCTTTTTGAGCATCCGATCAACCGTTGAGCGACCAATCCAAACCCCTGTTTGTTGCCCCAAGCGCTCGCGCAGTTCAGCTAAGGTGGCATCATTATCGGTTTCCACCAACTGCTCAAGCACTTTGAGTTGCTGGGCGTTGAGTTTGGTGGGCGTTTGCTCGGTGCGTACCTTGGGCGCGATACTGCCAGTTTCTCTGCGCTGCTTGAGCAAGGTTTCAATGAAACTCAAGGCGACCCGAAAGCGTTCGGCGAGTTGACGTTGCGAGATACCACCTTCGTCATAGGTGTCTACAATCTTCTGTCGGAAGTCGAGGGAGTAGGCTTTCATTGTAGCTTAAGCATCCAGGAGTGAGAGATGCTTTAATCGTACCTTAACAGCCTGGGAAACGCTATAGTTCAACATTAGATAACTACATACAGAGTAAATGTTTATTTAGAAAATTCACTGCTCTCGCGTTACTAGAATTACGTTTTCCATTACCTTCTCGAAGATGTCGTCGTGGCTGATGACGAAGATTTGGCGGAAGGTTTTGATGTTGGCGATCGCTTCTGCCAAACTATCGCGACGGAGCAAACCGTTGAGAAAATCCGATCGCAATTTCGATCGCCTTTCAGTCTAGTCGATCGCTCCTCATCTCCACAACAAGAGGCGATCGCAAATCCTGCTAACTCTGGTTCGATCGATTAATTGCGCCCAAGATTTCATTCGCTAGCTGGGTTACACTCAACCGCTCAAACGGACAGCTTACGGCTTGTTCGCCCGGTTGCTGTAGCCACATCAAGCATTCTTCAACTTCTGAAATTCTGTAGGCGTCGTTGATCAAAATTTTGGTGAGTAGATGCGAGAGGACGATCGCCTGAGAGTCTGTCAGCACGAGCATAAGGAACACCTTCGATTGAACAAGAACGCGGTACGTCAAGTTTGGCAGTACGTCAACTGTTTTACCTGCGGCAATGCCTGTGAAAAGATCGAAGTATGGCTAAACGAAAAGATCAGCGAGAATTTCGGGTGTATGTGCCCGATGAGGTTTACAGACTCATCCAAAGCGTTGCGGCGATTCGAGATTCGTCTGTGAATGCGGTTGTGAATGAGGCGATCGAGTTTTGGCTGGCAGATGACAATCAGCAAAAGACGATCGATCACCATAGACTTGATGACCTTCAAGAATCGGAATGAGGTAGGTGAATGATGATGAATATTGCACTTCCAGATCAAATTCTTGCCTTTGTTGAAGAGCAGGCGATCGCTGCTGGCTTCAGCAGTGCCAGCGAATATGTCTATCATTTGATTTTGCGAGAACAGGAGCGAATTGTTCAGCAGCAGCGAGTCGAAGCACTGCTGTTAGAAGGCTTGGACAGTGGAGAGGCGATCGAGGCTACAGACGATTGGTAGGAGCAGCGTAGAATTCAAGCATGGACATCTGCTATCAACTAGAAGAATTTGGGTTTGAATGGAATGAGGCTAAAGCTCAAAGCAATTTTGAGAAGCATGGCGTTACATTTGAAGAAGCGGCAGAAGTGTTTCTTGATCCCTTTCATGTTGTGGGCGATGCCTCAGCCAAGCAGGAAACAAGAGAATTTGCTTTAGGATATTCGATCGTGGAACGATTGCTACTCGTTGTGCATCTCGATCGAAATACCAAAATTAGAATTATCTCCGCCCGCGTTGCAACTCGTTCTGAACGAAAGCTATATGAACAATATTGATGATTTTGAGTTAGACGAGAATGTGAAATTAGAGGTTCGTTCTCGCGAATCCGAAGCGATCGCCCTCCAAATTCCCAAAGACACGATCGAATCTCTCAAGAAAATAGCAGCACAGCGGGAAATGTCGCTAGAAGCATTGCTCAGATTCTACATCGGTAAAGGTTTACGCCAAGATTTAAGCCAGCAGTTTGCAAATCAAGTATTAGATTCAACCGCAAAAGTTTTGGCTCGATATCATCATTCAGAAGATGAAGTCGCTAAGATTTTGCAGGAGATTCGGCTGGAGTCAAAGTGAGTTTTGAGTGAAGCGATCGCCCATTCAAGAGGGGATCGCTTTTTATCTTTCAGAACCAGAGCGATCGCGCTTGTCGTTCTTCGACAGAATCATCAAAGCTCGATTAATTTCGCTCACCTTAATGCCCATAAGCGCAACAAGAATTGACTTGATCAGGGCTACTTCGTCATCTGAAAGTACAACCATTGGCCTTTGCCTCCATCAGCTTTCGCTAATCATATCCTACTTGCCACAATGCCACAATAGCACAGTGCCACGCTACTAGGATGTGGTGTAGGACAATAGGGCTTGTTCCTCCTAGCGTCGTGATGCTGTGGCTGCAAAGCGAAAACCAGAGTTCAGAGTGTTCTGCGATGACAGCACAGCCGCGCTGATTCGGACGCTTGCCGCCCTGAAAAACATCAGCATCTCTGAGCTATTTAACGAATCGATGGAGCTGTACCTGTCTCAAGACGAGATTCAACGGCTGATCGATCGACACAATCTCGATGAAATTGAAACAAAAGATTAGAGCCTAAACTGAATGAATAGTTTCAGTGTGGCGACAACGCCTGAAAATAATGGCAAAAATTGCAGCCCGACTGTACGAAACGGATTTTGTCGCCTGGGCAGAGCAGACCGCTCAGGAAATTCGCGCTCTAGCCTCGCATGGCGACCCGCAGCAGTTCGATCGACTCGATTGGGAAGCGATCGCAGAGGAGATTGAAAGCTTGGGGCGATCGGAACGACGCGAACTGAAAAGCCGCCTTGAAGTGCTGTTGCAGCATTTGCTCAAGTGGCAATATCAGCCGAATCGACGCAGCGGATCTTGGCGAAATACGATCGATGAGCAGCGCAATCGCCTAATTGATCTGCTGCAAGAAAGTCCCAGCCTTCGACCTTACCTTGCAAAAGTTTTGGCTGAATGCTATCAGCGTGGACGCAAAGCCGCCAGCAACGAAACTGAATTAGAGATCGATATTTTTCCGGTTGAATGTCGTTTTTCGATCGCTCAAATCTTCCATGCTGAATTTTTGCCGAATGCTGTCAGCGAGTAGCGCGATCGCTTAAGCCTTCATGGAGCGGATTGACATTCCTCATCTGCGAGGCGATCAATCTGCTGAGCGAGGGCGAAATCTTGCTCAGTCAATCCTCCGGCATCGTGGGTCGTTAAGCTGACCGTTACTTTGTTGTAGGCGATCGCAAGGTCGGGATGGTGGCCTGCTGCTTCGGCGGGTGCGACTAATCGATCGACAAACGCGATCGATTCGACAAAGTTTTCAAACTCGTAGGTGCAAGAAATTCTTTGCCCGTCGGTTGTCCATCCGGGTAGCTGCTGTAGCTGTTCAGCTACTTCTAGTTGACTCAAACGATCGAACTGTGGTGCTTCTACGGCCAAAGCATTGCTATTCAAGATCAACGTCGTTGCGATCGCCAGCAGTTTTGCTGTTGCGCTTTGCCAAATCATCCGAATTCTCCAGTGTGTCTGTCAGCTTTTCCTCAGTTGTAAGCGCGTCTTAGGGCGATCGCCCAGCAGCCTCTTTCTGCTGAGTGTTTCAGGCTGAATGGGTGCTGATCCAGCGATGCAGCGTTGGAATTAAAGCTTGCGATAGCGTAACCGGATCAACGCCGCGATCGCTCCGTTCCTGTGCAGCCGCGATCGCCGCCTGAGCGTGCCACCAAGTTGCGCTGATGGCAATTTGAGCGATCGGATCGGGTCGGTTCGCAGCAACAGATTCGGCCAATAATCCGCCCGCCAATCCGGTCAGCACATCGCCGCTGCCGCCTCTTGCCAAGGCTGGAGTGCTGGCAGGATTGACCCAAAGTTGGTCTTGATGCGCGATCGCCACTTTTGCGCCTTTGAGCAGCACGGTTGCGCCACACTGCTGCGCGGCCTGCTGCACGGCAAGTAGGCGATCGCCCAGATCGATCGCGGGAAATAGCCGCTTAAATTCGCCGGGATGAGGTGTCAGTAAAGTGGCAGCCGATCGATCGTGCAGTAGCTCCATCCGTTCAGCAAGGATGTTGAGGCCATCGGCATCGAGAATCAGCGGACGATCGCTGTTTACGATTTGCTCAACGATCGCCGCTGCATCTAGCGTTAAACCGGGACCACAGGCGACCGCGTTGTACTTGCTCAGGTCAACGGGCAGTTGAGCGATCGCGCCCGATTCAGTTTCTTCGCAGCCGACGATCAGTGCTTCGGGCAGGCGAGCCGTCAAGATTGGCTTGAGCGTGTTGGGAACGGCGATTGACAGCATTCCTACGCCGCTGGTGCTGGCTGCCAATCCCGCCAGAATTGCCGCGCCGCCGTACTGTCGCGATCCGCACACCAAGAGCAAATGGCCTTGACGATATTTGTGGGAAAGGGGCGATCGCGCTAGGGCAAGCGGGGCAAGTGCGATCGCAGGCGTGATCCGCTGTAGTCGAGGTGATGCACCGAGTACCGCCTGAATGTCTGCGATCGAAATGCCAAAGTCGATTCGCTCTGCTTGACCTGTGTAGGGCAAAGCGCGATCGTGCAGATAGGCTCGCTTCCACAAGCCCAGACATAAGCTGTGTGTCGCCCGAATCGCCGTGCCCATCACTTCGCCTGTGTCGGTGTGCAGACCAGAGGGAAGATCGATGCTGACGATCGCCTTGCCGCTAGAGTTGATCGCTTCGATCAGGTTAGCCAGATCGCCCTCGATCGATCGCATCAGGCCAAAGCCGAACAGTCCATCAACGATCCAGTCGCAATCGAGCAGATCGGCCAGCTTAACTTGTGGAATGCCAAGGCTGGCAGCGTAGCGGGCGTGTGCGAGGGTGAGTTCTTTGGCGCGATCGATCGGCTGATGCAGACAGACTCGATAGCCTCGAAAATGCAGTTCGCGAGCGACCACCAGCGCATCGCCGCCATTGTGTCCCGCGCCGACCAGCACACCGACGCGCAACAATGGATAAAGCTGCTGCATTCGATTTGCCAGCAAAATTCCGGCCTTTTCCATCAGCGCGACGACAGGCATTCCAGCGGCAAAAATGCGAGATTCGATCGCGCTCATTTCGGCAGCAGTGACGGCGATCGCTTCGATGTCCATAAATTTAGCGGCGGTAGTAGACGCGGGCATCCAAACCGAAGTCGCGGAAGTAGCGATTCCAGCGCGATGCCGTGCGGCGATCGACAAACGGACCCACCAGCACATGCGGACCACGCGGCGATCCCAACTCTTGCACTTCGTCCTCGCTGACGTTCAGTCCGCCGCCCAGCAGCGTCACCAAGTTGGCAATGTCCGGCAGGTTCGATCGCCGTCCGGGAACGACAACATAGTAGGAACTGCTGCGGACGGCAACGGCACTGCTTGCAGGCGCAGTCGGGGCAAGTGGCTGACCAAACTCGACCTGCTGCGGAACCGAGACTTCCGGCAGCAAATCCGGCGGTAGGCTATTGGTTGCGATCGCATCGGGTCGATCGGCAGTCGGCGGAGTCGATCGCGTGACGCGCCGCATCTGCGCTTCAATTCCCTGCTGCTGCAAGGCGAGAATTTGCTGCTGAGCGCGGTTTTCTTCGCGAAACACGCCCGCTTGAATCACCTGTTCGCCGTCGCGATCGTCCACAAACGCGCTCGACTCGACTCGCCGCACTTGTGCCAGCAGCAAAGGACTATCGCCGTCTACATAAACTAAATAGGCAGAGGATGGGCGATCGGCCTGCGGCTGTAAGGGAATTCCCTCAACGGGACGATCATGAGGTGCGGCAGCGGGCAGGGTCGGAGCGGGCACGATCGAAGCGGGCACGATCGAAGCAGGCACGGTAAACTCTGGCGGCAAAGCAGGCTGAATGGTCGGCAGATTCGGGGGCGGGGGCAGTCCATCAATCACATTTTGCGCTTGCAGCGGCAGCGCTGTTCCACCCAGCAGGAGGGTCGTAATTAACAGCCGTGCTGCAATTAACAGCCGCCAGCATCCAGACGAGGCGATCGAGGAATCCATGACTAGCTCACCCAGTAGCAATTTGCTGGACAAATTTTGCAGCCCAGTTTAGCACCTAATTAGCGTTGGAGTGAATGTGGATCAGGCAAGATGGCGCTACTTATGTTCGATTGAACATATCGATCGGCTGTGTGCGGTGTTGACTTAGCGCGATCGACAGCCTTCCATCTTGCAATAGAGCCGCGTGAAAACTGCGGGGTGAAGCGTTGGCGCACCGATTGTTTCGGCACAAGTTGGAAAATATCCAGCCGGAATGCTGAGCTTGTCAGGCTGAGTGTTCCACCCCATCGATCGCAAAATGCCGTCCACCGCTGGTCTTGCGTGTTTTGAATTTCGATCGCGTCTTGACAGATCTGTCGCCAAACGCGCTGCTGTACGCTGAAGCCAAAGCGCCCCTGACTGTACTTCAGCCAGAGGGAATCAATGATGTGAAGGTTATAGCAGGAAAGGTTGCCAATTTTGAGGGTGCGATCGCTGGTCAATCCGCAAATGTTGGATAGGATTGCGAAGCTTTCTTGGTTCGCGGTTTGCCACTGTTTTCTGGCTAGAAGCTGCTCAAGTTTGCTGAATTTTTCACTTTGAACTAGATAAGCGGCGCTTGGAACTGAAGCGGACAGTAAGGAACCAACAACACGAAATGACTGCATGTGCGACTCAGGCGGAATGGAAGGATTGGGTTTAACAGCAAACTATTGTTTTGGACTAATTGTTGTTTTGAACTAATTGTCGTTTTGAACGATTGCTTGAAGAGAGAGGCGCAGGCTGCTTAATGCACGTTTTTATGGGTGCGATCGAGTTTCCTGAGTTCAGTGGTGGGCGCACCTGCTTTTAGATTTTCTTTAGAATTCCCTGAATAGCCGCGATCGTAACACTAGGCAGTGGTTTAAAGCCCTCGAAAGCCCCCAACCCCCCACTCGTGGCAGGGCTGTTTCATTTTCGCTGGAGAATATCCAGAAGTTCGATCGCTGCGTTCACTCGATCGAGAACGGTGGCGGCCAGCGAATGCAGCAATCACCGTTTCGGTTTGTCTCTGCTGACAATGAAAC
>JAAUTJ010000668.1 GCA_012031475.1 Leptolyngbyaceae cyanobacterium SM1_3_5
CCGAAAGCGATCTAAAACTCACTGAGCGATCGTCAGCATTGGTCAGGGATTGCCCGTCATGCGCGTCGTGCGGAACGTGACGTTGACCCCTTCATTGGACTGCTCCAGCACCAAAAGCGGCGTCGGTTTAGCTTTTTGATCCCAGTGCATTGAGGCAATGCGGCCTTGAATCGTCGGCTGCCAGCTATCGTGATCGGCAGACGGACTCATGAAGGTTTGCATACACTCAATAATCTGGTTGATCGTCACCGAAGTCGGCTGAGTGGGCAGCTTCATCAGCTTAATTTGAATGCGAAACAAAACGCGCTTGGCGCTGTTGGGCGTGTCGTTCAGGTTGTATTCAATATCGAAGATTTCATCAACCTGACGACCCGTGCTGGCAATGCCCAAAGTGCCCTGATTGGCTTGATTCGGACGCAGGGCAACCGAGATTTTTTCTTTGACTTTGATTTTGATCTGGTTGACGATCGAAAAGTGAAACTGGTCTTCTTCCATCCGCATTCGCAGATAGTCCAAATTGAACTCTCGCGAATGAATTAAGTCCGGGTTTTTCTCCATCTTGGAGATTGTTTGCAGCGCCAGCTTCAGCTTTTTTTGCAGTTCGCGGTTCTTGTATTCTTCAAAGCGCTTTTGCTTTTGAAGCTGGTCAGTTTTGACTTTGGTGAACGCCGCCAAACCCGCCAGCAACAGCAGCAGCCCGCCGGACGTAATCATCCAAGGTTGACCCGTACTCGGCTGAGTCGGAGCCTGAGCCAACAGAGGGTTGAGCAGGATGACAGAGGTTGACATTTTAGTTCATTAACAGAAAACGGTTCTAATATCTACCTCTAGAATGCCCTGAACTCCGGTAAATCCACCACTGTTTCTGGGTGTTGGGTGTTGGGTGTCGGGTGTCGGCCAGACCAAACAGGCGGCTGGCTGTTTGCCGACACCTGACACCCCTCAACGCCGACACCTGATCCCCGACACCCTTCAATGCCGCCAACGTGCCCGGAAGCCGCGCGAATCAATGTGGCACAGGCGCGGGAACTGCGTGTAGCGACCGAGACCACCCGGCCACCAGGGATCGAGCGCCCAGTAGACTTGGTTTCCGGTCAGGCCGTCGCAGTAAAAGTCGATCGCATCTCCGACCATGTGACGGCTGCGGGATGCGCCGCCGACGCGCCGATTCACGTCGGGCGGACGATACCAGCTTGTGACGTGGAACGGGCGACCGATGCGATCGCGTCCCTGCTGTGCCATTCGCGCAATCCGAATCATCGCATCCAAAACGGCTTGATTCGGCGGCATTCTCGCACCGCCGCGTGTCGCTTCTGCCCAGGTGAAGCTGCCGTTGGGAACGATCGTGGCGTCAAGCTGAATGTTATTCAGCGTCCAGCGATCGGGGCGGCGGGGCAAGGGGGGGCGGTTCGGGTTTGGGCGGCGCGTCTTGGGTATCGCGGCGGGCATTTTGCATCCGGCGAATGTCGTTGAACAGCGACTGAATTGTTTGTTCGCGGACGCCCAAGCCGCGCCAAAGCTGAACGAGACGAATCAGGGCTTCGCGCTGCTGCGGGGTTTCTTCGTAGGTGTAGGGAATGGTGCGGATGAAGTTGATCAGTTCGCGATCGAGTTGCCGTGCGGCGTTCTGAAGATCGGCGCTGGCCGGATTTGCCGAGTTCAACACCTGCGAATTCACGCCCAAGGCCGACAGTGCCGCGCCTCTAGAGTCGAGTCCTGACCAGAGGCGATAGGCTTCCGTCAGGGCATTGCGCTGGTCGCCTTTGCCCTGGTAGAACTGCGGCAGGCGTTGGGCAAACGCAACCAGGGCAGGGTCAACAATTTCGATGTTGCTTTCGGCGGAAAAGTTGGTCTGGAGCGATTCGATCGCTTCTTCGCGGGAATCTAGCTGTCGCCACAGCATGACGAGCCTGAGAACCGCTTCGCGCTGATGCGGATAGCCTGTGAAGTTGGGCGAAATGTTGCGGATGAACTGAAGCAGCGGGCGATCGAGATAGCTTTCATCGGGCGGATTGGCTGGCGCACCGTTTGGAATCGTCGCTCGCATGGCGTTGACGGCTTCATCGCGGGTGTCGAGCTTGCGCCACAGCCGCACCGTTTCTAGCAAAGCGTCACGCTGATAAGGAATTCCCGTGTAGTAGCTGCCGATCCGCTCGGTGAAGGACAGCAGGGCGCGATCGAGGAAGGCCAGGTTTTGCGGCAGCACGTCGCCGCGAAAATCTGCCGCAATGTCTTCTAGATATGCCTTCAGCAGCGTTTGGGCGTTGGTTGGCTCTAGACGGGCGGCAGTGCGATCGCTTGCAGGCGGCACGAAACCTTGAGCGATGGACTGCACAAAGCGATCGCTGTAGCGGCCTTTGTCGGCATCCCAAATATCGCTGCCTTTCCAGCCTTGTGCGGTCAGTCGATCGGTGATGCTGCGAACCGTGTTGGCCGCATACAGCACTTGTTCTTGAAAGGTGTTGACCTGATCGATCGGAATGCGATTGGCTGGAGCGATCCCCAAGCCTGTTTCGCCGTCCGTCAAGGTCGGGCTGTTGTGGGCGACATAGAGGGCAGCCAAAATCGGTTTGTGGATGCCTGCTCGATCGGCCTCAAACAGGTAGAAGTAGTTGCGCTGATCTGGATTGAGATTCGCCATCGTCGATACTGATACTCGACACGCTAAACACCAGATTATGACGCTATCGCTTCTCACTTCGGCTTCAAGCGCCAAGTTTCTTCATGAAATTCGCATGATTGCGACCGATATGGACGGCGCACTGACAAAATTTCGCAAATTCACGCCCAATTTGCTGCAAGCTTTTGAGGAATTCCGCAAAGCTGAAATTTCCATCGGGATCGGTCCGGACGATCGACAGGCTGGGTGCAGGCGTATCGTCAACTATTTGCCGATCGATGGCGCGATCGCAGAAAACGGTGGCCTCTAATTTCCTTCCGCAGATGTTGCCCCGGAACCGCTCGTTCCCCTGGCAGACGATCATCGCGATCGCCTCGCCCAAGCCTTTCGCGAACTGCAACTCGGATTTCCACAATGAGAATTGCTGGGCTGTTCCCCTAACCCCTCAGCCCACCGATCGCGGACAATGAAGAACGAACGAACTCAAGATCAAA
>JAAUTJ010000042.1 GCA_012031475.1 Leptolyngbyaceae cyanobacterium SM1_3_5
CAGGCTGTGCTGCTGCGATCGCTTTTGCAGGTTGAGCCGCAGCAGGTTGAGCCGCAGCAGGTTGAGCCGCAGACAGCGAGGCCGATGCGGATTCGGTCGCTTCTTCAAATTCTCTGAAATATTCTGACTTTTTACCCAATCCAATTAGCCCACCCAGGAAGCCGAAGATGCCGCCTAGGAAAGCTAGAGTGCCGCCGAGCAACTTTTTGACAAGACCCATTACGACGATCGCTCCCTCAAAATAAATCTCAATAAATGTAAATGCTGACAGGTTTTTGCAACTTGTTTTTTGCAACTCACCGCGCGAAAAACTCGATCGCTCACAACAACCCAGATACCTATAGTAACCGAACGCCGATTCGTTTTTTGTCAGTTGGTTTTCAAGATTTAGCGATCGGGGGTTGGCAAGGAGGAGTGAGGGGTTGGGCGGGGCTGTTTCACTGTGGCTGTTTCACTCTGGCTGTTTCACTCTGGCTGTTTCACGGGAGTGATGAGAGGAGAGTAATGAGAGGAAAACCTGCTCAAACTAATCGGCAATCTGACGCTTGGCAGTTGCGATCGCGGTGAAACCCAAGCGCTTTGCCAGTCTGATAAAAACCGTGCAGACGATGTTGCATTGTCAGGGTGTCATCAGGTCAACCTCAGCCTAATTTTTCCCGGTTGACAATTAGAGCAGGCTGGGAAAAGTGCTTCGCAGATCACCGCTTTTGCATTCAACACTTTTGTAAAAGGCGGGTGAACTGCATCGCGCATCGTGACGAGGGGCGATCGCTTGAGCTAGAAATGGATGTAACCCCGTCTACCTGGCTTTGATATGCGCGAACTGCTCAACCAAACGCTTCAAGCTTTTTCTACGGTCTACAGCGGTTGGATTGCCTGGAATTTGTTTCTGGCATTCATTCCGCTCGCCTTGAGCTTTTGGCTGTTTCGTCGCCCTTCAACCGTGCGCGATGTTTTGTGGTGGACGGGCTTTGTCGTCTTCATCGCCTTTTTGCCCAATGCGCCCTATCTGCTCACCGACATTATCCACCTGATTCGCGGAACGCAAAGCGGCTATTCACCCTGGGTGATTGCCCTCGCCTTCATTCCGCTGCATGTTTCGGCCATTCTGCTGGGCTTTGAAGCCTACGTCGTCTCAGTGATCAATCAAAGTTCCTATCTCAAGCGCATCGGTGCAAAGGCGTGGATTTTGTGGTCAGAACTGGCAACGCATCTGCTTTGCGCGATCGGCGTGTTCATGGGACGATTTCGCCGCTACAACAGTTGGGATCTCGTTACCGATCCGGGCAATGTGATTGTCACAACGATCGATGACCTCACCGATCGCCTGCCTGCGCTGGTCATTCTCTTAACCTTCGTGATTTTGACAGTGCTTTACTGGATCTTCAAGCAAATCACGCTTGGCCTCAAGCTGCGCGTTCGATATGCCCGTCAAGGACTGGATGTGCTGGAGTAGGAATCTTTTTGAGCGATCGCCAGATCTTCTGTGAGGTTGCCTACAGGTTGGCTTCGGCTTTGCGGCGAGCATACTCGCTGTTGCGGCGATATTGGGCGGCGCGGCCTTGGGCGGCTTTGTGGCGATCGTCCGTGTTGGGCACAACCGCCATCAGATCGGCGGCTTGCTGCCACTGATTGGCGATCGCAAACCAGTCGGTGGACGATCGCGCCCGTTTGCCCGCAAAATTTGCTTCTGATGCCAGTTCGATCGCCTGTGCGTAAGGATCGCCGTGAAACACCACCGCCAACACTTGACTTGAAGGCGTATCGGCAATGTAGCGATCGTACATCGTCCAGCTTAACCACAGCAGCGAAGCTGTTAAGCCGATGCCACTCAGCAGCAGTGAAAGAAAGCGCATCCAGGTGTCGGGAATGAGGAGAATGACAGACACCTTCCCATTTACGACCATCTAGGGAAAAAGAATTGGATACTGGGTTTCGGGGGGCAAACACATTTTATCCGAGCAAGATCTTTAGGTCGTCTTCATCGCGTCGCTCTTACCTCTAGAATTGCGCCAGATGCGGCCAACTTTACGCGACAATCAACAAAGAGAAATGGAGGTCGATCGATGCACTTTCAGACGGTGATTTCAACGCTCAACCAGTTTTGGAGCGATCGCGGCTGCGTCATTGTCCAACCCTATGATACCGAGAAGGGCGCGGGAACCATGAGTCCGCATACGTTTTTGAGGGCGATCGGGCCAGAACCCTGGTCAGTTGCTTACCCGGAACCTTGTCGCCGTCCGACCGATGGACGCTATGGCGAAAATCCGAATCGTGTCCAATATTACTATCAGTATCAGGTGTTGATTAAGCCCTCACCTGATAATATTCAAGAAGTCTATCTTGACTCGCTTCGAGCATTAGGAATTGCGCCGGAAGATCACGATATTCGCTTTGTGGAAGACAACTGGGAATCGCCAACTTTGGGCGCGTGGGGCGTGGGTTGGGAAGTGTGGCTCGACGGCATGGAAGTGACGCAGTTCACTTACTTTCAGCAGTGTGGTGGCATTGATTGCCGTCCGGTGTCGATCGAAATTACCTACGGTTTAGAACGCCTGACGATGTATCTGCAAAATGTTGATTCAATCTTCAATATTCGCTGGAACAATCGACTGACTTATGGCGATATTCAGCTTCAATCTGAAATCGAACAATCCACCTACAATTTTGAAGCATCCGATGCCGATCGCCTGTTCACCTTGTTTGGTTTATATGAGCAAGAAGCCGAACAACTGATTCAGAAAAAACTGGTCATGCCCAGCCTGGACTACGTGCTGAAATGCTCCCATACTTTCAACTTGCTTGATGCTAGAGGCGTCATTTCTGTAACAGAAAGGGTGCGCTACATCGGCAGAATTCGTAATTTAGCAAGGCAGGTGGCTCATCTGTACTTGAAGCAGCGAGAAGAACTTGGATTTCCGCTGCTTCAAGAATCGCCCGTTGCAGTTTAGCGGTCTAGCAATTCTCGATCGCGACTCTGCAAATCAGCCGGACTCTGTGAATCAGTCGGAAACATCAGCAGATCAAACATGAAGTTCGGAGGAAACGGCGGTGCTTTGAGTTGGGTTTGATTTTGCTTCAAATTAAACGTTCGATCGCCCACGACAAGCGGCTCAAACTGTCGAGAAAGTCGGCCTTCTTGCGATCGCAAAAAGATCACGCGGCTGCTGCGAATTCGACCGGGCAAGTCTCTTCGATCGAGCGCAACTTCGCGATTAATTTGCAGAAAATCATCTTCAATTGCAATTTGCTCCTGCCAGTCATCATCCAAGCGGTATGCCCTCGGCTGAACGGACTGAAGCGGATTTTCGCTGTTGATCCAGTCGGAGGGAAATTTGTAGATCAAGCCGAGCAAACCCGGAAATCGGCTGTTAAAACTCTGCACTCGATCGAGTCCTACTGGGTCTTGATTAAAGTCAATTAGAATAATGCTTCTTCTCGTCATATCTGGACAGAGTTTGGCAACATCCGTCCAGAACGTCCGCTGATATTGCGCGATCGCAACAAACTCTTGCTGGTTTTTGAAGCCGCTCACAATTAACAGCATGAAGAATGAAGCTAGCGCCACTGCAATGATCGAATTTCGTCGATCGCGGCTGACAGCAAGCTGAATGCCGCAGCAGGCACACCCACACAAAATTGCTGTGCCAAAAGCGGCTGCAAGATGGACAAGTGAGGCTCTACCATTCACCAGATAAATATTCTCTTCGGAGCCAGTTAGGGTGAGTACATACGCTAAAATCAGCGCGGCGAATCCGGCCAGTCCCAATCGCCACAGACTCGAAGATTGGTGTTGAGGCTGCTTGATGGATGCGTTGGACGATCGCTTCGTTTGAAAATTCAACTGTGCAAAATATAGGCCACAAGCGATCGCCACCAGCAGTAAACTCAGCGGCACAATCCACTTTGTCTCTAGCATCATCAGTGCTTGAAGCGGTTTGAAAATAAAAGCGCCGATCGATATCAGTGGACCTGCCACGAGCGAGAGCAGGACTTGCATCACACCATCGCTATCGATCGCTTGATTGACGCGAGCTTCACCGATTAGTTTGCGAATCAGCAAAACAATTAACATGAGCGCAATCAAAATTGCGGTATGCCTCAGTTGTTCTCGGCGCGATCGCGCATTCCATTTCCAGGTCGGCTTGAGGAGTGGAGCCACCCAGAACATCGGTAGAAATTTTTCATAGCAAAACAGCGAAGTGAAAATCAACAAGTAGGAAAGTGTGCGATTTCTTTTGCCATCCGACAAATACAAATGTGAGGCAATCAAAAATAAGATTGATGCGGGTAAAATTCCAAACGCGCTGGTGAGCCAAGCATGATTTGTATTGGCCGGAAACAAGGCAAATACGAAAGTGCTGGTGAGGGCAAAAAAAAGCGTTTTGCGTCGATCGCTGCATGAGCCTGTGAAACAGCAACACATGAATCAAATTGACCAAGTAGGCGAGTACATACATGGCAGGCAAACCACCAAGCTGTACGCCTAATCGAGCAAATATGTAAATGAGTCCGGTGTGCAGCGGGCGTCCTTCTTCGCTCACTATGATCCTGCCAATGGGCAGCCAATATTGCCAAACTTGTGTCCATGTCCACTGCATCATCAGCGGAACTCTTGTGAAAATCTTCCCGATACAAAGAAAACTGCTGAAAGCTTTGAAAATGAGCAGCCCAAACAACAAATGCTAAAAGCAAAATGACAAACCCGTTAAGAGCTTGTTGGCGATCGATCGCTTTGGAATTGAGTATGTTTTTCAAATTGAGATAGTTAAATCGCTTTTCTACTGTAGTGGAGCGTTGACTCATTGCCTAGACTGATTGCCCAAACTGATTGCCCAAACTGATTGCCCAAACTGATTGCCTAGACGACTTGAGAATCGCATTCGGTTCCTTGACAGCAATTAATTTGAGTAATGGATTTTTTGTTTTCACGTGAGCAGCACTGTATTAGCACGATCGCTTCCTTTTTGTACCTTCTGCAATCAGGACGATCGCGCTAATCTAAATCTTGCTGTTTGTGGGTTAGAAAGATGGGACAGGCGATCGTTCAAGTGGATGCATTTACCAACAAACCGTTTGGTGGAAATCCCGCTGCGGTCTGCGTTTTGGCTGCGCCTCAGCCGGACGAGTGGATGCAAAATGTGGCGATGGAGATGAATTTGTCTGAAACGGCGTTTCTCGTGCCGCGATCGGATGGCTATGATTTGCGCTGGTTTACGCCTGCTGCGGAAGTGGCGCTGTGTGGTCATGCGACCTTGGCAAGCGCTCATGTGCTGTGGAGCGAGGGGCATTTGGCGATCGACGCACAAGCCCGATTTCACACCAAAAGCGGTTTGCTGACTGCCGATCGCCGCGAGGACTGGATTGAACTGAATTTTCCGGTTCAGCCAATGCAGCCTGTCGAGCCGCCGGACAATCTACTCGCAGCCTTGGGCATTTCCCAAGCGGAAGCGGTGCGCCACCGGACGCGCCAAAATCAAGATGATTATCTGGTCGAACTGGCAACCGAGGCCGAAGTGCGGCAGCTACAGCCGGATTTTGGGCGGATGCTGAAGTTGGCAACTCGCGGAGCGATCGTCACCAGTCGCGCTAGCGATTATGATTTTGTCTCGCGCTATTTCGCTCCGGGCGTCGGCATCAACGAAGACCCGGTGACGGGCTACGCTCACTGCTGCTTGGCTCCCTACTGGCAAGAGCGCTTGGGCAAATCGGAATTTCTGGCGTATCAGGCTTCGGCCAGAGGCGGCGTTGTGAAAGTGCGGCAGGAAGGCGATCGCGTCCTCTTGGGTGGCCAAGCCGTCACCGTCATGCGCGGCGAACTGGTATAGCGTCGAGTCACGATCGGCAGCCACTCCCTTGGCTCAGTGCCGCTCGATCGAACGTTGCCAGTGAAATATCGACCGAAACGGAATCTTCATCGTCTGCAACTTGATCGTTGTTGCGATCGATCAGCGACGTGGCAAAAAAGCCGCAGCGCAGATCGATCGAATCTTCCGGTGCGATCGCGGTTTCGGTGGGAAACTGCAAGAACAGCGTTCCGTTTTTGCTGGAACATTCAAATTCAGCAGCGGCTAACTGATCGGTGTAGCGCGATCGAATCGCGGGCAGCAAGGCCACGCAGTCTTCGTCACCTTCGGCACAGGTGAGCGGTCGAAAGAAGGCCGAATCGGTGGCGGAAGTGGGCACGTTGCCGAGCCATTCGCCCACTCGATCGCCGTTCGCATCCAGTCGCCAACAGGTGAAGCTGACGCGCTCGGTGTCGTCGTCAATCCGAATCGCCTGCAAAACCAAATCGCCTTCGCACTGGGCTTCCATCTCGACAACAGCAGAGGGAAACAGTTCGTGCATCCGATCGATCGCCTGACTCGATTGGGCAGTCGGCACAACCATCAGACAACCGCCAACCGCCAGCAGAACAGGAATCGATCGATGGACAGTCATCATATAGGGTTGCTAGTGCTTAAACCGCCCCATTCTAGCTGACCGGATCGACGACCAGTTCCACCGTTGTCGGATGGCCGCGCGTGATGACGGGATAAGCTGCCATATTCAAAAAGCGCAACTGATCGTCCACCGTAATTCGCACCTGAAGCGCGTAGGTGTGCTGTGGATTAATTTTGTCTGGGTCATAGTCCAGCCCAAACGGGGATCGGGACTTGCTGTCCGGCGGTGATGAAGCTTTCAGTGGCAAGATCGATCGCTTCCGCATCTACCAAGCTGACATCTTGGAGGCGAATCGCGATCGCCGCGTTGAACGGCAGCAAAATCGGTTGACGGCAGGTGATCACACCTGTAACGGTTCCTTGAGACATGAAAATAAGGCGATCCCAGCAGATGCAAAGAGGACAGGCTGCACAGACCAGAACTTTTCTAAATGCAAAGTTCTGTATTTTGTTGGCCTCGATCGAAACCTAAAAAAACTGCACGGTTTGAAGCTGCAAGCGATAGGGGTTGCAGTCAAATCAGCACGGGCGATCGAGTGCAGTTGCGCCTACCTGCATCAGTGGAAGTAGGGCACACACGCCGTCAAAATTTTGACATAAATTGGCAAATGTGGTAGGAGGGTGTCACACCGCAACCTGCGTTTTGAAGCCACAACTCTACCAAAAACTGGGGCGCTAGGATTCGAACCTAGGAATGCCGGGACCAAAACCCGGTGCCTTACCACTTGGCGACGCCCCATTGGGAACCTTGTATATCTTAGCAGTCCCCTAGCGAATTGTGTCAAGCCGTTTTTCCGGCGATTTTCGGACGATCGCTAAAAATCGTGCTGCAAAATCGCCTGACCGCGCCGATAAAAACTCCTGGGCGTATTCTGTCCAGGCTCCCTGACCCCAGTAGCGAAAGCAGCTTGTCTGTAGCAAAAGATTGTGTAGGAGCGCGTTACGGTAGCGCCGCTGCTGCGTCAGGGTCGGATCGGACGCAAGGAGCGGATCGATCGCCCGATGAAAATCTGCGCTCAGTTGATTCATCGGCGTCAGCACGTTCTCGTAGCCGCGCACCCAACTGAGGTTATTCGTCCAAGAACTGCCGTCCATGTGGAAGTTCGGATTTTCCTGTTTGATCGAAGCGATCGCCCCCTCAACGGCTTCCGGCGAACTCGCATCCGGATCAACTCGCTGCCAAATCTGATGCTGACCGATCGCCTCACAGGTCGGAAAATCTGCTTCCGTCACGCCCGCAGCGGCAAGCAGTTCCAAATATTCAGTTCCCGTCACGCCGACCGTGCCGCGATTGCCCTGACTGGCAATGTCGTACCAGGCATTTTGAAGCCGCCCGGAAATTCGTTCATCATCACGCCGCCATTTTCGCCGTCGCCAATTTGGGTGACGATCGGTGGAATGCTGACACCGTTGATCGTGCGTCGATCGAGCGTTTTCGCTTCGTAATACGGCTGCATCTGCGCGACGAGTTTGGTGTCCGAGCCTTGCGTTTTGATCAGGGCAGTGATGGCGATCGATTCTCCGTGCGAATTGCGAGCGATCAGCCGATGCGGAAGATGGCGGTCTTGCAGCGGTTGACCGTCCAGCGTTTCGATCGAATGCTCCTGCACCAAGAGCCAATCGTAGCCGCATTCTTTCAGCGCTTTGACGAACTCATACAAAGTGTCGGGATGGTTGGGCAAATGCATTTCGGGCGGGGAGAAGCCCCGGACGCGATCGATCGCTCCCACCGAAAATCGCCGCGAAGTGATGCCGCCACGCCTGAATGTGCAGTTTGAGATCGGGAATTGGCGTTGAAGGCGCGACCGCATGGCTCCACATCGTTCCCAGCCACTCGACATACGGCTGATATTGAGCTTCGCAGGTGACGCGCTTTAGGTTGTCGAGAATGTCGCCGCGCCCCATCTGCCGCAGTCCCCAGAGCAGATTGCCGGAATAGTCGAGCATTACACGCGGATTGCAGCCTTGATTTACCAGTTCGGGAATGAAATCTGCGATCCGCGAATAGCACCAGGCAAACGGCTCGGCGTTGTGGTTGTCGCCCTCGTTCGGATGCTCAAACATGTATTGCAGATGACCGATCGATTCACCGCCTGCGCCAGCGGGAATCGTCGGCTGGTGCATGTGCAGCGCGATCGCAAAGGTCGCCTTCACCTCGTCCAAGCGCAAATTCGATCGCGACCCAAATACCGAGTCGAGCTTCGATCGCTGCAAGTCCGCCTCGTGGCCGCAGATGTTCGGCAGACCGTCGATCGATTCCGGCAGCGATCGCGCCGTTTGAGAAAGCGAGGAAACCATAAACCTGTGAAGCGCAACTTCTTAGATATGGCACGATCGCGCCGATCGCAGCCGACTTCTTGACGCTTCGCAACATCGTGACGCTTCGCGACATCAAGACGGGCGATCGAGACGGGCGATCGCGGCAAGCATATGGAAAACTCTATGGTGGCGTTTTACAAATACTTGTAATAGATTGGGATAGAACTTTAAGGATCTTTACAAAACTGGGGTACGATAGGTTCAGTAGGTAATTATTCTCACTCAAAGAATTTTACTCTCGTGCTTGATCAATTTGCCAAGAAGCTAGTTTACGTTGCGGAGTCTTCCGATCCCGGTCTGATTCCATCTTCATCTGTCGCCTCTTTGCAGGAGAACCTTTCGTTCCGCAGCTTCACTTGTGGCTTGGCAAATAGAACTGACAAAAGTGCAACTGCCACATATCCACATCGTTTTGGGGTTGACTCCCATGATTACTGAATTTCCTTGGCTTAGTGCGATCGTTCTTTTCCCGCTACTTGCGGCCTTGCCCATCCCGCTTCTTCCCGATAACGAAGGCAAGACTGTCCGCTGGTACACCCTTGGAGTTGCCCTTTCCGAACTGGCTTTCATCCTGTTTAGCTTTTGGCGAAACTACAGCCTCAGCGTTCCCGGCTACCAGATGATGGAGTCCTACGCTTGGGTTCCGCAGGTTGGCCTCACCTGGTCGCTGGCGGTTGACGGAATTTCGATGCCGCTGGTTGTCTTGTCCGGCCTGGTGACGACCTTGGCGATCGTGGCTGCTTGGGAAGTCAAGCACAAGCCGCGCCTGTTCTTCTTCATGATGCTCGTGATGTACGCCGCGCAAATTGGCGTGTTCGTCGCTCAAGATCTGCTGATGTTTTTCATCATGTGGGAACTGGAACTCGTCCCGGTCTACCTGCTGATCGCGATTTGGGGCGGAGCGAAGCGTCAGTACGCCGCCACCAAGTTCATTCTCTACACGGCTGCGGGTTCGCTGTTCATCCTGCTGGCTGCCTTCGGTATGGCGGCTTACGGTGACACCTTCACCTTCAACATGCAGGAACTCAGCCTGAAAGATTACTCGCTGACCTTTGAACTGGTGATCTACAGCGCTCTGCTGCTGGCCTTTGGCGTCAAGCTGCCGATCTTCCCTTTCCACACTTGGCTGCCGGATGCTCACGGCGAAGCGCCTGCTCCCGTGTCGATGATTCTGGCGGGCGTGCTGCTGAAGATGGCGGGCTACGGCTTGATTCGCTTCAACATGGAAATGCTGCCGGATGCCCATGTCTACTTCGCCCCGGTTCTCGCAGTTCTTGGCGTCGTCAACATTATCTACGCTTCGTTGACCGCCTTTGCTCAGACGAACCTGAAGCGCCGCATGGCCTACTCGTCGATCGCCCACATGGGTTTTGTCCTGATCGGGATCGCCTCCTACACCACCTTGGGCATCAGCGGAGCCGTTCTGCAAATGGTGTCACACGGTTTGATCGCCGCGATGCTGTTCTTCCTCTCCGGTGTCACCTACGAACGGACGCACACCCTATCGATGGACAAAATGGGCGGCATCGCCAAGCAAATGCCGACGACCTTCGCCCTGTTTACGATCGGTTCGTTGGCTTCGCTCGGTCTGCCTGGAATGAGCGGCTTTGTCGGTGAACTGACGGTCTTCCTGGGCTTCAGCACGAGTGACGCCTACAGCGTTCCGTTCAAAGCGGCGATCGTCTTCTTGGCCGCAGTCGGTGTCATCCTCTCGCCCATCTACCTGCTGTCGATGCTGCGCGAAGTGTTCTACGGCAAGGAAAACGTCGAACTGCTCAAGCAGTTCAAGCTCACGGATATTCGTCCGCGTGAAGGCTTCATCGTTGCCTGTCTGGTTCTGCCAATCATCGCGATCGGTGTTTACCCCAAACTGGCGACGGGCTTGTTTGATGCGAAGACGATCGCGGTGGCGAGTCAGGTGCGGACGGTTCTGCCGATCGTGGCTGAGCAGCCGATCCGCCTGTTCAATCCGCCAATCATCGCGCCTTCGATTCTCGGTGCGGAAACCAAAGAGCTTGCCAGTGTAAGCAAGTAATCCGCAACGAAACGCTTCTTGAAACGAGGCAGGTGTGGCTGAGGCTGCACCTGCTTTTTTTGGCGTTCTTAATTCCGCAAACGGCATCCTCAAGAATTTTAAATTTTTCGAGGATGGGAGCGATCGCCCCTCCACCCCTCCACTCGACAAGCCAGAAACTGTGCTTTGTGTGACAAAAAGAAAACACAAACCATTGGACTGTTAAAAAAGTCTAATGTAGAAAACTGAGGCATATATCTGGGGGCTGAATTGTTCAGCTTTGCCGGAAAGCTTTACATCTGGTTAAAGTCCTGCCTCAACTCGATCAGATTCAGACTATTCTGCTTTCTGAAATCGCTGGAGTCATTCAGCTCCGGTCGAACAAGTCACACAATAGAACCTCTTTCTTGAGTCGGAAGTGAGTGCAAAAATGTTACGTAAATTTCTTTATCTGCTGCTGGCACTGTCGATCGCCCTGGGGACGGTCACAGCCTGTAGCGGGTCGGACACCGGAGCAACGGGCGGCGGTGGTGAGCAAACGGCTCAAGCCGAAAGCCGACTCGATACGATCAAGAGTCGCGGCACTTTGATTTGCGGCGTAGAGGGAACCATTCCCGGCTTCAGCTTTGTCGATCCGAGCAGCACCTATTCCGGCTTGGATGTGGACGTGTGCCGCGCAGTGGCCTCCGCCATCTTTGACACCTCTGAAAACATCGACAGCAAGATCGAATATCGCAACCTCGACTCTTCTGCCCGCTTCCCCGCGCTGCAAAACGGCGAAGTCGATATGCTCTCGCGCAACACGACCTGGACAATTAGCCGCGACTCTCCGGGCGGCAACGCCTTCAACTTTGCGCCCGTCACGTTCTACGACGGCCAAGGTTTGCTTGCGTCCAGAGCCAGCGGTGTCCAAAATCTGGAAGGCATGAATGGCAAATCGGTCTGCGTGGAAACCGGAACCACGACCGAGCTAAACCTGGCGAGTCGCACCAAAGAAGCAGGGATCACGGTCAGCGAAGTCAAATTCCAAGACTCGAACGCTGGATTTGCCGCCTTTGGGGAGGGCCGTTGCGAAGTGATCACCTCCGATCGATCGCAGTTGGCCGCCAAGAAGACAGGTCTGCAAAATCCCGATAACTTCGTCTTGCTTGAGGATGTGCTGTCGAAGGAACCGCTGGCCCCAGTGGTTAACAACGGCGAAATTGCACTGTATGACATCTTGCAGTGGACGGTCTTTGGTCTGTTCCAGGCAGAAGAATTCGGCATTACCCAGGCCGATGTTGCCCAAAGAGTCCAAGACCCCAACCCGGATATCCAAAACTTCCTGGGCACAACGGGCGAACTGGGTTCGCAACTCGGTGTCGCCAATGACTTCATGCTGAAAGTGATCACGACGGTGGGCAACTACGGCGAAATTTATGAGCGCAACGTGGGTTCAGGTTCGCCGCTGAACATCGATCGCGGACTGAACAACCTGTGGACAAATGGCGGTTTGATGTATTCGCCACCGTTCCGCTAAGGGTCGATCGATTCCTCCGCAAGTAAAGACTTTCCCAGTTTGGGAAGGTCTTTGCTCCATTTCGGACTCCACCGCGAAACTTATGCGCGAGACTTAGGCGCGAAAATTATGACGGTATCTAGCGAAGAAAAAATTCCTTTCTGGCGAGACGATCGCTTCTGGCGCATTGCCATTCAAGTCATTGTGATCGCCGTTGTAGTGATCATCGCCTTGATTGCGTATGGCAACATGAACCGCAACATGGGGCGCGGCCTGCAATTTAATTTCTTGCGTCAATCAGCAGGCTTCAACATTGGAGAAGCGATCGTCCCCTACACCACGAACGATCGCTACGCTTGGGCGCTCACCGTCGGCTTTCTCAACACGCTGCGCCTGATTTTCGTCGGCTTTGTGGTTGCCACTGTCGTTGGTCTAGTCGCAGGCGTTGCCAGCTTCTCGGATAACTGGCTGGTTCGCAACATTAGCCGCGTCTATGTCGAAATTATTCGCAACACGCCGCTCTTGCTGCAACTGTTTTTTTGGTACTTTGCCGTTTTCTTTGGGCTGGCAGGCGATGCGGGCTTGGCGCGACTTCCCGGCTCAATTTTCATCAGCAAAAAAGGCATCTACATTCCGTTTCCGGGCAATACACTAGCGGCGTGGCTGTCGGCTGCCGTGCTGGTGGCAGGGGCGATCGTCGCCTACTTCGTTTGGCAGCGCCGCACGAAAGTGATGTCGGAAGAAGGCTCAGACGGCAAACGCGAACTGATGATTTTGAGCGCGATCGGTCTGGTCAGCTTGTTGGTCTTCCTGTTCGGCTTGGGCTGGAACTTCCCCCGCTTGGTCACACCACCGGATACGCTGGCTGGCGGATTGCGGATGTCGCTCGAATATGGCGCGATGCTGTTTGGTTTGGCGTTCTACACCGGAGCGTTTATTGCAGAAATTGTCCGAGCCGGAATTCAATCGGTTTCGCAAGGCCAGTGGGAAGCCGCGAAAGCGCTCGGTTTACACAACGGTTTGGCAATGCGGCTGGTCGTCTTTCCGCAAGCGCTGCGCGTGATTATTCCCTCGCTTAACAGTCAGTACATGAACCTGGCGAAAAACTCCAGTTTGGCCTTGGCGATCGGCTATCCCGACATTTTCTCGACCGCTCAGACGACGCTCAACCAAACGGGACGAGCGGTCGAGGTGATTTTGCTGGTCATGAGTACCTACTTGGTGGTGAATCTGATTATCTCAATCGTGATGAACCAGCTAAATCGTGTCGTGCAACTGAAGGAACGGTAATTAATCTCCTATGGCAACGACTTTTCCGCCTGCTTCTTCTTCGCCGCCGCCTGCTGCCTCTGTGGGCGCGATCGCTTGGGTACGCAAAAACTTCTTCGGCGGCTGGTTTAACACCTTGCTGACGCTGATCGTCGGATTTATCCTGCTGCGAACGCTGATCGGCTTTGTCACCTGGGCATTTTCGGGCGCACAGTGGCAAGTCATCCCCGTCAACCTGCCGCTCTACTTCGCCGGACGTTATCCCGCCGATCAGCGCTGGCGACTGTGGCTAATCGTGACCTTGATCTCCGCGCTGCTTGGCTTGTCGTGGGGCATGATTGGGCGAAACTCCGCAAAGCTGTTTACTCGTCCGGTCTTAATTGGGGCGGCGATCGTGGCCGTGCTTGCCGTAATCGAGCCTGCTCCTGTCTTCTACAAAATCTTGATCATCGGGGCGGAAGCCTTGGTCTTCGCAGGCGCGTGGATCGGTCGCAGCGTTGGTCGCGCCAAGCCAAAACTCGCAAACTGGCTGCCGCTGGTGTGGGTGACGCTGTTCTTCGTTTCGCTGTGGCTGATGCTGGGCGGATTGGGACTGGAGCGCGTCCAAACGAATCTGTGGGGCGGCTTGATGCTGACGATCTTTTTGTCGGTGGTCAGCATTGTGCTGTCGTTTCCGTTTGGCGTGTTGCTGGCCTTGGGACGGCAAAGCAGCCTGCCGGGAATTCGCTGGCTTGCGACGTTTTTTATCGAGGTGATTCGTGGCGTTCCCCTAATTTCGCTGCTGTTCATCGGCGCGTATCTGTTTCCGCTGTTTCTGCCAGGAAATGCCCGTCCTGACCTGGTTTTGCGGGCGATCGTCGGTCTGACCCTGTTCACCGCTGCCTATCTTGCCGAAACGGTGCGCGGCGGCTTGCAGTCGATTCCCAGAGGCCAAACCGAAGCCGCGAACGCGCTCGGCCTGAGTGCGCCCTCGCGCTCGGTTTGGTTGTGCTGCCGCAGGCGTTGAAAATTTCGATTCCGGCGATCGTCGGCTTGTTCATCGCCATCTTGCAGATACGACTTTGGTGTCGATCGTCGGCCTGTTCGATCTGTTGGGGATCAGTCGATCGATCCTCTCAAATCCCTCATTCATCGGGCGGTATGCCGAGGTGTATCTGTTCATTGGACTGCTGTACTGGGTGCTGTGCTATTCGATGTCGTGGGGCAGTCGCCGCCTCGAAACGACCTTGAATCAAGGACAGCGCTAGCGTGTACGGTTTAACAAACTCTTCCTGAAGGATGTGTGTATATTGGTTGACATGGAGTCGCTGTGGAGCAGGTTTTCTCATCGCCAAGCTACCCTCCAGAACTCAATCAACTTGGTGACGCTCAATTTTACTCAAGCGGGAGAAAACGCAGGCAATGACTCAATATCAAACTGAAGCGGAATCGATCGATCAGTCACACCCAGAGCCGATGATCATCGCTGAAAATGTCGAAAATGGTACGACAATAATTTCCACGTTTTGAAGGGCGTCAGCCTGACGGTCAACAAAGGCGAAGTGGTTGTGGTCATGGGGCCATCCGGGTCGGGAAAATCCACGTTTATTCGCACCTTCAACGCGCTGGAACCGTATCAGAAAGGCAACATTACGATCGACGGCATCAAGCTTTCGCATGACGTGAAAAACGTAGAAGCGATCCGCCGCGAAGTCGGCATGGTGTTTCAGCAGTTCAACCTCTTCCCGCACCTGACGGTGCTGGAGAACTGCACGCTCGCGCCGATCT
>JAAUTJ010000669.1 GCA_012031475.1 Leptolyngbyaceae cyanobacterium SM1_3_5
CCTCGCCGGAAACCCCCAACTGATCCTTGCAGACGAACCTACAGCGGCTCTCGACTCGCATAGCGGCCACGCCGTCATCAACCTGCTGCGCCGCCTCGCCAAAGAAAGCCACCGCACCGTCCTCATGGTCACGCACGACCCGCGCATCGTCGATGTGGCCGATCGCGTTACGTACCTGGAGGATGGCAAGATTCGGCCTGGATGTGATTAGGGGTGTCGGGTGTTGGCAGAAGGAGGCCGCACTCAGCCTATTCATTCACCGCAGCTAGACGTAAGTAGGCTGCTGCGAGCGAGTAGCGATCGCCCACATTCCCTGGAAACAACACGACGGGCAAATTCGGAAACTGCGGATGATCATCCGGCGTTTTCACAACCGAAACTCCGGGCAAAATCTGCCCCAGCAGCCGCGCCGAAGTCAGCGCCAGCCCGCTACTAATTACGTCATTTGACGTAATTCCGCCCTTACTGATCAAAAATCCAATCTCGTCGGGCAGTCCGCGCACAATGTCCATCAGCAGAGAAGAAACCGCCACGCCGAAGTTGAGGCGCGTCTGCGTATCGGTGAAGGCTAGCTCTTGCCGACTGGTGAAAATGACCGGAGTTTTGCCTTCTGTGTGAATCGATCGCACCTGTTCCAAAATGCGATCGAGCAGGGCATTTCGCTGATCGACCAAATCATCAAGCAGATGAGAAACATCCACCTCAACCCCGATCGTTCCTGCCGCTTCCAGCAAGCCCTCTAGCTGCTCGGTCGTTTTGCGGACGTGCGACCCGACGATCACCGCTCCCGGGTTTGCCATTGCGCGTGTAGGCTGCCATGTCTTCCGGGGCGATCGGCTGCGGCGGTAAATTCGCCAAAGCCGTCAGCAAGCTTGCCGCACTGCGAAACAGAAACCGCTTGCCCTGAGCCGCAACTGCCAGCACATCAGCGGCAAACTGATTCATATCTGCCTGCGTTTCCGCATCCACCACAACGCACTGATTGTTGTGCAGCTTCAGCAATCGATCGCGCACTCCTGCCCGAATGTCTGCTAGCACAAACCGCTCGACTCGATCGGCTGGAATCCGTCCCTGCGTCTTCTCTTCGACATAATCCGGCAAATAGCTGTAGCTGTAGGCAAAGACGGAATCTCGCGCAAATTCCGTCTCGTGAACCGGAGTCGGAACCCCGTTCACCACTAAATAGTGAACGCTGTCTCGCGTAAACCGTCCGCCCTCAAAAAAGGCAGGCGTGAGAAAATGTGCGTCAAACGAACCCAGTTCAGCCGCGATCGCATCCGTCTCGATCGGATAGTGGCCGCGCAGCGTCGAGTCCGATCGACTGACGACGAGAAAATCCATGATACCTTCCAGCGCGATCGCTTCCTTCAGGTTTTGACAAACTTCCCGCACGATCGCGTCTGCCTGCAATCCGGTCAAAGCGCGAGTATTGGTCAACACAAAGAAGATCGGTGACTCGTCCGCCAACCCCAACCGCAACGTCTCGACATCCCAGCGCGTCAGCAGCAAACAGCTATGCACCGTTTGCGATCCGGTCGGGTCGTCATCCAAAACGATGATTTTAGGTTGGCTCATGGCGATCGCAAGAAGAACACTTTCACCATCTTCTTACATACGGGACGCTCAAAGATAAAGGATTCTCTGCTGAGTACAAGAGTAATCTAGATATAGGGAATGACTCAGTGTGAATGAAACACGCAGCAGACAAAATTGAAATTGAGAAGTTCACATGTTAAATGTCACGATCGATGAGATTCAGCGCGATCCGTTGAAGTATCTACAACAAGTGAAAGCAGGCGAAACTTTTGTGATTTTACTAGCAGGCGAACCGATCGCAGAACTTCGACCGATCGCCGTAAATCATCAACCATTGCGCCCTTTGGTTTGTGTGCTGGAGAATTTACGGTTCCCGATGATTTTGATGCGCCGCTTCCAGAAGATCTTCTCGATGCGTTTGAAGGGCAATGAAGATTTTTGCTAGATACGCATATTTTTCTGTGGTTTATTAGTGGCGATCGGCGGCTAGCGATCGATCTTTGAGACAGCATTCGCGACCCAAACAGCGAGATTTACTTGAGCGTAATCTCGATCTGGGAATACATCATCAAGTATCAGCTAGGCAAGCTGCCTTTACCAGAATCACCTGAGATTTATCTACCAAATCAGCGCGATCGTCACCAAATTGATTCACTCGACTTAAGGGAAGATAGTGTTGCTCAACTGATTAACCTGCCGCTGCTCCATCGTGATCCGTTCGATCGAATTTTGATTTGCCAAGCCCTACAGCACAATCTAACAATTGCTAGCGTTGATCCAGCGATTCGCGCTTACTTCTGTTGGGGTAATTTAACCAACAGAATTGGCGCGTTCTTTTGAAGAAAACTACAATAAAACTCCGTGCCGTTAATTGAAGCACAGCACAGAGTTTTTTAGATGAGTGAGGGCGATCGCTTGCTAAACCGATTCGGCCTGAAGCTCTTGAATCAAACCTTCAAGCTGATCGCTGTTTGCTCGGTAAACTTCGTTACAAAAGTGGCAGGTCGCTTCTGCACCGTGATCTTTTTCGATCATGTCGCGCAGTTCGTCTTGGCCGAGAATTTTGAGGGCACCCATGACGCGATCGAACGAGCAGCCGCAGTGAAACCGGACAAGCTGCGTTTCCGGCAAAATTTCCAGACCCATATCGCCCAAAAGCTGCTCAAAAATCTGCGGCAGGGTTTTTCCGGCCTGCAACAGCGGCGTAAATCCAGCCAGTGCCGCGACGCGAGATTCCAGCTTTTCGACCAAGGCTTCATCTCGTGCCGCTTTCGGCAACACCTGAATCAGCAAGCCGCCTGCTGCCGAAGCGCCCCAACTCAGGGATTGCAACGAACCTGCTGCCGCCACCGATTCTCCCCGCGCCCGTTCCACCACCAGCGAATCAACAATGACATCACTGAAGGCAACCGACAAAGAACCGAGGGCGATCGCTGCCATTGCGCTCCAAGCAGAGTTGACTACGGTTGCCATTGCCACCCAAGACAACACGGCCCAAAAAGCCAGACAAAATCAAGTAAGGGCGACGACGATAACCAAAAATTGGCAAGCCCGTCTGAAATGA
>JAAUTJ010000670.1 GCA_012031475.1 Leptolyngbyaceae cyanobacterium SM1_3_5
CCGTCACCTGCGCCTCCGTCACCTGCGCCTCCGTCACCTGCGCCTCCGTCACCTGCGCCTCCGTCACCGCAAGCGTAAGTTCCCTGTCCCAAATGCACTGGAGCAAACTGCCGCTGAAGCTGCTCCAAACAAGGAGCGCAGTTCAGTCCGGCGCAAGCCTCCGCAGAGTTGGCGACGGGGAGCGATCGCCCCGGATGCAACGCTACATACGTACCTTGCGGTCGAACGGTCGCAAACCAAGCGGCAGTGGTGGAATGAATTCCCTGAGGTGGCGTGGCCTGCTCGATCGAGCGTTCTGGGATCTCAAGCTGAAAATCTGCGGCTTGGGCGATGCGCTGTGCCTGAGCAAGATCGCGATCGGCCTGCTGAATTTGCCGATCGCCGCCATACTGCCACAGCAGGTCGGCTCGACAAACATAGGTTTCGGCCAGCAGTTGCAGAGAATTCGCCTCGATCGATCGCAAACTGGCTAAAAATCGAGCGGTCGATCGCTGCGTCTCGATCCAGGCATCGCTGCTGGAACTGCGTCGCACCTGCTGACCAAACGCTTCCACAAACTGCGGCTCAACCTCAACTGCACGGCGTAGCGAGTCGATCGCCTGCCGCCAATCGCCCTGCGCCATCTGCGCGATCGCCAATTCTCCCCAAGCGGCGACATCACGCGGCGATCGTTCGATCACACGCTGCCAAGGGCAATCGCCTCCGGCCAGCACTCTTGCTGCTGCCGCAACTGCGCCAACTGCCAATAGGCTGCTACACCCTCTGGCTCTAGTTCGATCGCCCGTTCCAAACAGGCGATCGCCGCTCGATCGTGGCCTTGTTGCGCGATCGTTTGTCCCAAATTCACATACAGCGCTGCCCAATTTGGCGCGAGGCGCAACCCTTGCCGAAACTGCGCGATCGCCGCATTCACCTCACCCTGCCGCACTAGCGCACACCCAAATTGCTGTACATCATCGCCCACCCGATCCCCGACCCCCGACTCTTCCCAACCTCGATCGCCCGCTGGTAACACGCCACCGCCGCCGCCCACTGCTCTTGCTCAAACAGCGTCAAGCCTAAGCGATGGTAGGTTTCGGCTTCTGGAGCCAGCGCGATCGCTTGTCGGTAGCAGTTCGCCGCCGCTGCTAGATCCCCTTGCTGCCGCAGTACGGCTGCCAGGTCAATGTGCAACTGACTCAAGGTGGGATTCAAAGCGTTCTCAGGAGGAGGCAGGATGCAAGATGCAGGAGGCAGAGGGCAAGAGGCAAGAGGTACAAACCTTCGTTCCGCCCCTAACTCCCCTTCTGCCTTCTGCCCTCTGCCTCCTGCCTGCTAAAAAATTTCAAAGTCCGCCGCGTTGATGTTGAGGTTGCGATCGAGTTGCAACAATTTCACATCGCGGCCATTTTCACGGTTGAAGTAAACAAATCCGGTGCGACGTTCATAGATGATTTTGGCGGCTTCTTCGTCTTCGAGGTCGCGAATTGACTGCACTGCTCGAAAATCTGTCGCTCGCAGCCTGCCAATTCGCAAGCCTGACCCGCGCACCAAGTCTTGACTGATTTCGATCGTGTCTTGCTTGGCAAAATCAGTGATGCGATCGACCCCGCCTCGAACCGTATCAATGCGAATAATGTCGCGTCCGGCTCCCGTTGTAATAAATGTCGCGTCCGGCTCCCGGCTCAATGTCGCGTTTCACCACCACCGTCGATCGTGTCTGCGCCTGCGTTGCCGTCGATCGTGTCTGCGCCTGCGCCGCCTGTGAGCGTGTCACCACCCAGGTTTCCGACGATTTGGTCGTTGCCTGCGCCGCCTGCGATCGTGTCCGCAAGTGCGGCACCGCTCAAAATATCGTCTCCTCCTTCGCCGCTGATGTTGACGGCGATCAAATCTGCGATCGAGGCGACTCCAATTTGATCGGCAAGGCTGCTTCCAGTCGCAATGATGGGACTTTCGGGCGTGTCCTGCCGCAGCGTGATTGGCTCAGTACTAGTGACGATCAGCCCTAGCTGTGGGGTTGTCGTTCCAGGTGCAACAACAATTTCAGACATTTAATCTCCTCTGCTTTGCTTGCGGTTAAAGTCGCGTGACTTGTTGCCGGAGAATCGGAGGCTCTAAAAAAACTTCCGCATCTGTTGGCGCACACGTTGGATGGATGCCAAACACGAAAGCACATTCTCGGCGGTTTGTGGGAGACTGGCGCAATGTCCTCCTCTCAACTTAATCGCGCAGCATCGTCAGATGACTCGGATTGTTGGTAGAAAACACCCGCTCAATTTATCCCAAAAGCAATGCTATTTGTGCTTTTTCTTTGACCAGAATCGGACAGTAAAAATGCAGCCAGCGATCGCCTTATAAACTAACCCTGCCTAATGGCTTCCTACCATTAAACACAGGAAAATTCTTTTTGCAACCCTTACCGTCAAAACAATCAGTGCTTTCAAGCGTTCTCTGCCTCCGAATATTTCCATAAATTGATTTATTTCAGGTGATAAATGTCACCTGAAACCAAATGCTTGATATCTCGATTTTTCAAATTAAGTTTGCGTATTCAAGAATCACAACTGGTTGAAATGAGCCGCTCTACCTGCCATGATCGCTAATTTCGTTTTCGCGCTTTTGCAACCGCAACCTGCCTCTGCTGGAGCGCCTCTACAAGCCCAAATTGCTCAAGCCCAAATTCCGGGAGAATGCCGCCAGCTTCAACGGCTTGAACGCATTTACAGCGATGCCGATCTCGGTTTGCCTTCCGTTCAAGATCTTCCACGCGGGACGATCGTGACGCTAGCAGGCGAAGTGAACCAGCCGAGCGCAGGCTGGATTCACATCAGTTCTCCGGTTGAGGGATATATTTTGGCGACGTTTCTTGCGCCCTGTGGTTCTGTCGATACGCCGTTGCTGCTGCCTCAACCGATCGCCCACCGCCTGCTGGAGACACAGGATCAAGCGGAGGAGCGATTTCCGTTCCGCCTGTCCCTGTGCCGCAGGTGCGGACTGCCGCAGATTTTGGAACCGGTCAATCCGGAAATCCTTTACCGCGGCTACAATTACAACTTCAGTTCGTGGAAGCCGGAACGCATATGGCGGACGAGCTCGAGCTGATTCTGGGCCGCG
>JAAUTJ010000671.1 GCA_012031475.1 Leptolyngbyaceae cyanobacterium SM1_3_5
ACCCCTCCTGCCCTCTGCCCTCCGCCCTCTGCCTTCGCCCAAATCACCGTCTCCGACACCGGAAAAGGCGTCCACCCCGACTTTCTGCCGCATGTCTTCGAGCGATTTCGGCAGGCAGATAGCTCGATTACGCGATCGCATGGCGGCTTGGGCTTGGGACTGGCGATCGTGCGGCATATGGTTGAACTGCATGGCGGCACCGTTCAAGCCGACAGTTTGGGAGAAGGGCAAGGCGCAACTTTTACCGTCAGGCTGCCGCTGCTTCAGGACGTGCGGGAAATGGCGATCGATCCGCTTCCCACCAGCGAAGAATTGTCCTCAGACGAACCGCCGCGCTTGGAAGGGCTGCGCGTTTTGGTGGTGGATGATGAGTCGGATGCGCGAGAACTGGTTACAACCGTGCTGCGATCGCAAGGGGCAGAAGTGGCGATCGCCTGCTCGGTTTCGGAAGCACTGCGGCAAATCACTGAATTTCAGCCACAAGTGATGGTCAGCGACATTGGAATGCCGCTTGAGGACGGCTATTCGCTGATGCGGCGGGTGCGATCGCTGGCGATCGAGTGCGGCGGGCGAATTCCTGCGGTTGCCCTGACTGCCTACGCTCGCGAAGAAGACCGTCGCCGCGCTCTGATGGTTGGCTTCCAGTCGCACGTTGCCAAACCCGTCAATCCGATCGAACTTGTCATGGTGGTTGCCAGCCTTGCCGGACGCACAGGCGGGTCATGATTAGCGACAGCCTTAATCAGCGACAGCCCTAATCAGCGACAGCCCTAATCAGCGACAGCCTTGCTGAATTTTGGTTTGCAGCCAGTCGGGAACGCCCAATGTCGCGGTTTGGTAGAGGCGATCGAATTCGCGCCGGAAGTGCGCCGCCACGATCGGATTTTGGATCACCAGCACATTCTCGTCGTTTAGCTGGTTCGCGGCATCGCTCCAGTTTTGCGATCCGGTGATCACGGTGCGATCGTCAATCAGGCCGAACTTGTGATGCAGCAGATCGCCCTCGGTCAAGTTGGGAATGCCCGCTGTGGCGATCGGAGTTTGCCAGGGTCGATTATTCGGTTCGACCTGGCATCGGCTGTTCGGCAAAGTGACACCGAGCATATCGAGTAGTTCCGAGTAATCCCGGTAGGCAAAACTCGGCTCAATCAGCGATCGAATCTTCACCCCACGTCGATGTCGCGCTTCCAAAATGTTGCTCAAATGTTGCTCTGAAAACACAAACAGCGCCATGTCCACGCTCTGAGTGGCCTGATTGAGCGATCGACCGATCAAGCCGCTGACGCTTTGTTCCCAAGACAGACGGCGAGACGTGGGAGAAAACTGGACGGTGACGATCGAATTTCCCACCCGCATCGAAACAGGCGGACGGTAAGTTTTTTGCAGGCCAAATTTGCGATCGCGCCACATCAACTCAAATTCCTGCGTGAACACTCGCGCCACAGCAGGACTGTTGATTTTCAGCAGATGATTGGCGTTTCCGGTCGTTTCCGGCCTGCTCCAGTCGCCGTGCGTGTCGCTAAAGGTCAGATTGGCCGAACTGACGATTACGGTTCGATCGTCAATCACCAGAAATTTGTGGTGCATCAGTCCGCTGCCTTTCGAGCCGTCCGCCGTATCGTCCATTACGGGAATGTTGGCGCTGCGAAAAGATTGCCATCGCCTCGGTTTCTGCCGCTTCGCCTACCGACACCTGCCCGTCTTGATTTCGATCGGCAAACTCGATCGCCTCGTCATATTTGCTGCGGGCGCGATCGTCCAAACCCGCCACTGCTGCCGCGCTCAAACTGCTCCAGTCGCGGCTGTAGGTATTCTCGACAATCACGCGCACCTGAACTCCAGCTTGACGGCGCGATCGCAACGCCTGTGCGACTTTGGGCAACCGCAACTCGTGAACGGCGACCTCGATCGAGCGATTTGCAGTGGCGATCGCATCGACAATCACCTGTTCCAAATCGTCGCCCTGTCGAGTTTGCGGGCGGTAAGGCTCGGTGTAAACAGCAGCAGGCGAATGATTGAAGTACGCTTGAATGAATTCATCCTGCGGCAAGGGTGGAACCAGTGAGAGCGAATCGGCACTGGTTTTCGGCCAGCGAGTGAAGCCAACAGCCAGCAGCAAGCCCAACAGCAGCAACAGCGCAAATCGCAGTCCGGCAGACGGTAAACGCACAGGAGTTTGATCGATCGAGGACATTTTCAGAATGCCCAACTGGAAAAGGTCGATCGCTGCGATCGGGCAATTGACTTTCAGCCCACTTCGAGCTTTAAAGTGATAGTTTAGTCAATGCAAAATTGGCGAAAGAATTTCACATCGCAAAATACTGGAATTACACCATGACAGGATTTGATGAGCAGACAAACAGCAGCGATCGCTATCAGCAAGGCTGGCAAAAACTCACCGAAATTCACGGTCAAGCAGGCGCACAAGTCATGGACAGCTTAAAAGAAATTGCGCCAGATCTTGCCCGCTTCATTATTGAATTTCCGTTTGGCGATATCTACTCGCGTCCTGGTTTGGATCTCAAGTCAAGACAAATTGCCACTGTCGCTGCTCTCGCGACGCTTGGCAATAATCAAGTACAACTTAAAGCACATATTCACGGTGCGCTCAACGTCGGCTGCACTCGCGAAGAAGTGGTAGAAGTCATCATGCAAATGGCAGTTTATGCAGGCTTTCCGGCTGCGCTCAACGGCATTTTTGCGGCGAAAGAAGTGTTTGCGGAACGCGATGCGAAAGCAAACAGCGCAGTCGATTGAATCGCTGAGAAAATCTTTGTCAGGTGACAAATTTTGATTCTTCCGGCTGACGCAACAAGCGGGCATTCTAGCGCTATATCCTGAAAGGAGACAGTCGATCGAAACCCATGCAAATTTATCTCGACTACAGCGCCACCACGCCCACGCGCCCCGAAGCGATCGCCCGGATGCACGATGTTTTGACCCAGCAGTGGGGCAATCCCTCTAGCTTGCACGACTGGGGCAATCGATCGGCTACTGTTCTTGAACAAGCCCGCATTCAGGTGGCAGATCTCATTGGCGCAACGGCGGACGCGATCGTCTTCACGTCGGGCGGCACGGAAGCCGA
>JAAUTJ010000672.1 GCA_012031475.1 Leptolyngbyaceae cyanobacterium SM1_3_5
TCTATCGCTCGATCGTCACTCGTCATCGTCATCGTCGTCATCGTCGTCGTCATCGCGATCGTTGTCGATCGTCACGACATCGCCACCGTCGATCACGTGAGGCGATTCGATCGTTGGCACACAGCCCAAGCTGGCAAGCGTTTGGTAGACGATCACGGCAACTTCGGCGCGGGTGACGGTGCGATCGAGGTTGATCGATCGAATGTCGGGATAGTTGACCACGATTCCCTGTTCAGTCAGAGCCGCCAGCAGAGTGCGCTGTTCAACGCTGAGGTTGGTTTGGTTATAGACCGAGAGCAGCGTATCGGTTGAACTGGTCGTCGAAACCCGCAGTCCCGTTGCTAATGCGAACAGCACATCGCCTTTGGAAATCGAGTTGACCGGACGGAACAGGTTGTTGGCAACGGTGGAAAGGAAGCCCATCCGGTAGGTTTCCTGAATCGCACCATATGCCCAGTAGCGGCGATCGACATCCAGGAAGTTGATCGCTTCCCGCACTTCGGCCTCATTGAAGGCGCGGCGAATAATTGCGGCAAATTCCGCCCGTGTGACAGGCTGATCGGGTCGATAGCTGCCGTCGGGGTAGCCATCAACGATATCCAGCGCAGCCAGTTCGCGAATAAAACTCGCCGCCCAGTGGTTTGCCGACACATCGCGGAAGCTGATCGCCGTGCTGCGAGAGCGAATCTGAGCCGTGCGAATTTCCGTTGCCCGCTGGTCAAATAAAACAACCGAGCCAGTTGCATCGGTGCGATAGACGAACACCTGATTGCCGCTGGAAGCGACAACGAGATAGCCCGGAGTCATCACCTGAGCGCACGATCGACCGCTGATATTCAAGCCCAAACAGCTTGTTGCCCAAGCGCGACGGCGCACTTCCACCAGACGCAACTGCGACACATTGATCTGGCTGCGCTGGGCGATCGCCTGAAAAACGGCTGTCTGCACAGACCGCGAAAAACTGGTTTGCTGCGTCGTCACCGTCGTTTGCTGCGAACTGCCGGATACAACCGTGCCCGTCTGCGTTTGTCCGGTCTGCGTTTGTCCGGTCTGCTGCTGCGTTTGTCCGGTCTGCTGCGTGGTCGTGGTGGTTTGGCGGCGCACAACGACGGCGGTTGCTTCGCGATCGATCGCACAACCGTTCCCGACTGATTCGTGCGATACACCAGCGGTTGGTCGCCATTCAGCAGCACGACCACATAGCCCGGAGTAATCGCCTGCGTACAAAGCTGCTCGGCAGTTCCCAATCCCAAGCAGCCATCCGTCCAGGTTTGACGCTGGGCGGCGACAATTCGCAGTTGCGAAACCGACACGTTCAACTGAGCCGCGACCCGCTCAATAATCACCGTTTGGGTCGATCGATCGAGTTCAACGCTTTCAACCTCGCGATCGTCATCGTCGTCATCATCATCGTCGTCATCATCATCATCGTCGCCGCTTTCGACCTCACGATCGTCATCGTCGTCATCGTCGTCATCGTCATCATCATCGCCGTCTTGAGCAATCAAAACCTGTTCGGGCGAAGCTTGAGCCGTTGCACCTGTTGAGGCGAATCCAACACTGTTGCAGATGCAGGAAGTTCAGAGAACGCCATCAGTCCAGCGATCGCTAGCAGTAGACCCTGGACAGCAACGGATTTGTTCATAGAGTTGACACCTTAAATTGACAGTAAAAGTTACACAGGCGAGCTACGAGGACGCAGTGCCCGCAGCAGTGTTCCCTGGCAGACCCGATCGCTCGCGTCGTTCATGGAAGCTTTAAACAAAGGTCGATCGCGTGAAATTTGCGGCTAAATCCTGCCAAACTGCGCCAAAATCGGCTAGTTACCAGACTTTTTGCGACATCTAGAATTCATCTCTCCACAAAGGTAGATGCAAATTCACACCTGAAAACTTAGTCTGATTGGCATTCGTTGTCCGAATAAATCTTCATGCGTGTTTCTAAGTTCAAATGTGTGTGCTAATTCGGTAATTGCTACAAAAATTGCGGCATCACGCGATCGAGCCATCGATCGCCGCCGCTATGCTTACTCGCTCTATTCAACTGGCTGAGGGGAATGATGAACGAAACTTGGCAAGGCATGATGCAGGGAGCTAGCGCCTTCCTGCCACTGCCGCATTTTGCGGTCGGCGCACCACTCGCACAAGCAGGTGACAATGCCGTCGAACAAGGCGCGGAAAATATTCAGCGCGGCACGAATAATTTCTTCAACTCGCTGGGCTTTAGCGCCGCCGATGTGGGAAATTTGCTGCGGGCACTCGCAATTTTAATCATCGGTTTGCTGATTGCCGCGATCGCCGCTTCGATCGTGCGAGGCATTCTCAACCGTACCAACCTCGACAACCGCGTCGCCCGTGCCACAACCGGGTCACAGCGGCGCGGCGATGCGATCCCGATCGAAAAATGGCTTTCCAGCCTGGTCTTCTGGACGATCGCCATTTTGACGATTATTGGCGCGCTCAACGCGCTGAACCTCGGTGCCGTTTCCGCTCCGCTCAACAACTTTGTTGATCAAATTATCAGCTACATCCCCAAGATCATCGCCGCTGGACTCTTGCTGGCGATCGCTGGGTAATCGCGACGATCGTGAAGCTGATTGTTACCCGTGCGCTGGATGCATTTGGCATCGATCGCCGCTTGGGAGATCAATTCGACAACTCGACGACCACGCCGCCTGATCCCTATCAGTCCACCGATCCTTACGCGGGCGGCGATCCCTATCGCGACCCGTATGCGCCAACTGATCCGTATGCCGTGCCGCAAAGTACGGTCGATCTGCCACCCGGAACAACGGGCGCAACAATGAGCGCTCCGCCGCCGCGCCCCAGCAGCAATCAGTTTTCGCTGAGCGAAACGATCGGCAACACGCTCTACTGGTTTATCTTCCTGCTATTTTTGCCGTCAATTCTCAGCGCCCTCGAACTGCGCGGGACGCTGACCCCGGTGCAAAACCTGCTCGACGAAATTCTGTCGGTTCTGCCGAACGTCTTCGCCGCTGTTTTGATTGGGGCTGTTGGCTACTTGATCGCGCAGGTCGTGCTGCCGCATCGTTCACGAATTTTCTGGCTGCGGCAGGACCGATCGA
>JAAUTJ010000673.1 GCA_012031475.1 Leptolyngbyaceae cyanobacterium SM1_3_5
TAGACGCTGAAAAGATGGCTCAGGCGAGATTTGAACTTGCGACCTTGGGCTTATGAGTCCCCTGTGAATATTGCTGTAATGCCCACTAGTCATACATTCTTTTCTCTTCTATTCTGCCCGTGCCTAAATTGTGGCCTAAATACTGCGGTTGGTTCCGCCGATCGCGTCTGCTCTTTCGGATCAGTTTGGCGATCGATTAGCTGGATTGTTTCGGCCAGATAGCGACGCAGTTCACACGCCTGCATGTCGTAGGCATTAATCGGCAGAAAGCGGACGCGGGCGAGAACTTCGGGAGAGAGGAAGCACATACGGCACGGCTAGCTAATGGGATTCTTAGCGGCTTCATCCACAGCTTTGCTCATGATGGTGCGATCGTCTTTAGCAGCGCGAACCAGTTCCAGCGATCGCAGCAATACAATTTCAATTTGATCTAACGACAGACGTTGATTGTGCTGATAGACCAAACCGATTAACTCAGCTTGAAAGCTGTTCATAGAATATCGCTAATCCCGCTGCTGTTGGCGTGTCCATCCGCCTGTACTAGCGTCAAGTTTGGCGGCGATCGCATTCACCTGATGGAACATTCCCTTCATCGTGGTTTGCACTTCTACCAGCGTTCTCCCTTGTTCATCGGTTTCTTCTTGCAGCATCTCGATCGCCTTTTTCTGCTGTTCGTAATTCTTTTGTAAATGAGCAAAATCTCGCTGAGCAGCATACTCTTTTACTTCTGCCTGCGCTTTGCGGTGTATTTCAGCCTCCCACTTTTCGCGCCAATCTCTATTAACTTGACGGACGTGGTTTCTAACCGTTAGCAAAGTGCCCACTGAACCAAACAGTAATCCTGCAAACGTTGCGGTGAGTTCGATTGTCATTACACCCTCACAAATTGATAACGAACTGCAACCGAACCAGAAAATACACCCGGATTGCTTCCTTGAGGACTTAAAACAAAATGAAGCCAAGGGTCTGCAAACACTCCTGCAAGCGTTATTCGTTCTCGCTCTCTAGTATTCGCTAGATTACCAACAGTGCTTAATGCTGAGGGTGAAGCTGACAACCCTCGCAACTCGATCGTCCAATGTCCATTATTTTGATTGACGTTATGAATCATCGAAGCTTGAAAATCTAAAAGTTGAATCGAACCTTCGTAAACGTCAAACCATTCGACATGAAAAGCCGCCAAATTGTTAATAGAGGCAGCTTTTTCTGTATGGGACTAACCCATCTGCCAGCGCTGCGAATCCAGTCCCACCCCGTAGGGACTAACACCCAGCGGGGAAAGCTCGTGCCAGCGATCGCCCGGTTGCGGGTTGCTGGGAGCGATCCGCGCCAACGGTATAGCCTCTCAACTGCTTCATCCTCATGTGGCTGGTTCTGCGGTGACATATTCGGCAATGACGCGATCGTTGCTGTCGAGCGGAAAGCCAGCGTTTGCAGCCGACCAGTTGATCGCCCTTGCATTCACGGAAAGGGGAGCGTTTGCGCCGATCGCGCCGTAGTGAATGCCATTGACGAACAGCTTGACGCTGGCTGCATTGATTGGCGTATGGGCAAGTGCAGGAACAGTGTTCGCAGTGGCGATCGTCAGCGGCTCACGCGCCATGCGAGGCAGGTTCGCAATCTGTTTTGCAGGAATGGTACTCATAGCAAATCAAGAATTTCGATTTCGTCTGTGGATTCGAGCGGCATTTCACCAAACCACAGCAGGCGATCGCCTTCGATGCGATATTCGCTGCCATATGTGGCCTTGATGCCGTTGATGTAAAGCTCGGTCGCTTCTGGCTGGGTTGGGGCAAAGCTCAGCGCGAATTCGTTTTGTCCGGCTGCGCTGGCTGTGAGCATCTGGCGATCGGTCGGAATGATGCGGCGCTCCCAAACCTGCACATCAAGCGATCGATGCCAGTGGGGAACATCTAACCGAATTTGATAGGGAAAATTGATGCCTGATGGAACATCAATCTGTTTGTACTTGCCTAGCCCGATTCGCTGTCTCAGTACGTCGGACGGCGGGGTGGTGGCGATCGCTGGTTCGATATAAGTTGCAACGATCGCCACTGTGCAGGCTAAAAACCACGTCGATCGAGCGTTGGGATTAGAGGCGACGATCGCCACCTGCCCGCCATTGGCGGAACCAATTTCAACAGGAATAAAGCGGCGATCGTCTGTGGCATTGATGAGCGTCAGCGATTCGTTAAAAATCGAATTCCAACTCATCTTCTTCTCCAATTTCCGTTAGCCGATCGTCGTATTCACCGCCCTCCAAATAATCATCAAGATCGCCAATTGACACTGGCTCTAGAATGCCGCTACCGTGCACGGGCAACAAAGGCAAAATCGGGTGTGGATTCTGCAAAACGTCGCCAGTTAGGAGGCGGTGTCGCCAAAACGCGATCGAATTCAGGTTCACCCGGCAGCAACAACATTAGGAATCCTCTGGTAGGACGCCAAACGGGTCGGCAATTGACCAGCCAGCGGTTTCGGCTGCATTGACCACTGTTCGATCGGGTCTGATAAACGTCGAAACGACGCGCCCGCTAATCTTCCGAGTGGCGCGTGGCGGCTTTGGGAGTTGAACCCCAAAACCAGCGAGGGAGTTGTGCCAGAAGCAAACTCAATCCCCAAAACCTCCATGTGCTGATGTTCTTCAGTAGTCAGGTTCCAAGCGTAGTTGTAGGTTCCCATGTCCACGAAAACCGATCGACTGCGTGGCGTTCGGGCAAGCCCGCGACGGCGGCCACCTCCGCTAATCACCCAGTCGTCTGCCACAAGCGAGGCGCGTCGCCCTGGATCGAAGAAAGACGAAACGATGTTGACTGCGGAGATCTCTTTTCTGGCACGATTCGGTTTTGGACTGTTTGCGCCGAACACAACGCCGACCTGGTTCGTAAAAGCTGTGTGGCCTAATGCAGCTCGATGCGGACGGGAGTTGCTACCAGCCAGAAAGCCGTATTGCAGTGTTCCAAGTGTGACGAAAACGCGATCGCGCTCTCCCCTTGCTCGCGACATAAATTCTGTTCCTTTGTGTTAAGAATCGGCGGCTTGTGGTTGCCTGCTAGCCGAACC
>JAAUTJ010000674.1 GCA_012031475.1 Leptolyngbyaceae cyanobacterium SM1_3_5
AGGAAACATCACGCCCTGATCGACTATGCCCACAATCCGCACAGCTACGAAGCGTTGGGCGGCTTTGTGAAAAACTGGCCGGGAGAGCGCATCGGCGTGATTGGGGGACCGGGAGACCGCCGCGACGAAGATTTCGTCACCTTGGGTCGCTTGTCGGCGGCAATATTCGATCGCGTCATTGTCAAAGAAGACGACGACACACGCGGCAGACCACGCGGCAACGCCTCGGAACTGATTCTGCGCGGCATCGAGCAGATTCAGCCAAATTTGCCCGTTGAAGTGATTTTGGATGAAACGACGGCGGTGAATACGGCACTCGATCGCGCCCCCCTCAACAGCCTGGTTGTGATCCTGCCGGAAAGCGTCACGCGAGCCATTTCCCTGCTCAATGCCCGCCGCCCAGTTCAAACTCAGCCCCCAACCCCTGAGCCTGAACCCGCGCAAAACGGCCAAATGCCGACAGCCGAGGCGAACAAATCTGCGGAGGTGGAGATTGATTCTCCCGCAGAAATGGCACAGTCCAACGGCTAGCGAAAGGGATGAGCGATCGAATCATCCCTCATCCCCACCTCACTCTTCGCGATCGTCCTCTTCACCCGAATTATTCAACTCTTCCTTGAATCCGCGCAGCGTCTTACCCAGTGCGCCGCCGAGTTCAGGGATTTTTTTTGGCCCAAAAATCAAAATGGCAACGATCGCAATGATACTGATTTCCGGCCAGCCGAGACCAAACATAGCGTTCTCTCATGTTGTGCAGCACTGAGGCAATTTTAGGCCAAACGCAAGCTTTTCTGTAGTCGGACTATTCTCAGGCGCGATCGCCCTCGACAAAAGCGATCGACGTTATGTTTCGGCAGCAAAAGCTTCGGGATCAACGTCCCAATTTGCCCAGCGGATTGCTTCACGGGCAGAGGTGACGGGAGGAACACGCAACACATGAATGTGTCCGGTGCTGGGGCAGGTCATTTTCAGCAGATGAATTAGCTCGATATCGACATCGTAAACGATTTTTAGCAGCGTATATTCGTGCCAGGAATCGAGTTCAAGGGGTTTGAGTTCTTGGCAGATGCGATCGTATCCAATCTTCTCGATCAGCACTTTACGAACTTCAGCATTTCGCTCGGTCAGCAGCCATTCCGTCTTCCACTCGCTGAGGTGCGTCCAATACTGACAAGGCAGGGTAACGCCCCAACAGCTTACTTTTAGTCCAGGATTGGAATGGTTAGCCAGTGCTGATAAATCTTGAATGGGATTATTTCCAAGATCAAGCGTTTTCAAATTTTGCAGTTGCCCAACCTCTGGTGGCAGTTGCGTCAGTTGGTTGCTCCTTAGATCAAGCGTTTTCAAATTTCGCTAGATTCCCAATTTCTGGTGGTAGTTGTGTCAGTTGGTTGCACTGCACAACGAGCCTTTTCAGATTTTGCAGTCTCCCAATTTGCGGCGGCAGCTGTCTTAAACGGTTGTCTTGCAGATCAAGCTTTTTCAGGCTGTGTAGTTCACCAAGCTGTGGTGGTAGTTGTGTTAGGCCATTGTGTTCTAGACGAAGATCTTCCAGGTTGTGCAGTTGTCCAATGACCTTGAAAATGTTCAAAATGTTGGATGAAGCTAGGCGATCGAGGCAAAAATCTAAGACTTTTAGACTCATGCTTCTGAGCTTTCCAAACACTCCTCCAGTTTTCGATGATGGTCGCGTCTTCCCCCAGCACTTGCACATAAACCCTTGTGCATTTATCCACAACCAGTTTGCACTCATCAACCACTTGATCGTAAAGCAGTATGCCTGATTCAACCAGGTGTTCACAAAGCAGTTGTAGCTCAGATTGAGCGATCGTAAATTTTGCAGTTTTCCAATTTCTGGTGGCAGTTGTGTTAGGCAGTTTCTACCTAGATTAAGAAACTGCAATCTTTGCAATTTTCCAATTTCTGGTGGCAGTTGTTTGAGTCTTTATGCCCTCTAGATTAAGCCCTTGATCTTGCAATCTTCTAAGAATGTACTGCCGAATTTCCTCTTGATCCGTCATCAGTGTTCTCAGTTGCGTTGTTTACTCACCCTGCCAATTTCCTGCCAGCGCCTCAATCGGACACGTGCCGCCAGCCTTGCGGTTGATATTCGCGCTGAATTCGTACCTGCCAGTCGCCTTGTGGGATGGCGATCGCCTCATGTTCTTCATGCGTCAACAGTGCGGTTGGCGACAGCACCTTCAGATACAGCGTTCCATTTCGCTCATACAGTTTCGCCTCGCCCTCACTGATGCGATGCCGATGCCCCGTCACCTCTCCTTCCGCCAACGTTAAATGCGGCAGCTTCCCGCCCGTCACCGTTCCGCTAGCCGGAACCAAAATTACATCGCCTTGCCGTAAAGGTTGCATGGCTTTCTCCTTTTATTGATGCTGTGTGATTGCAAATACGCTTCAAGTTTGACACTCTCCAGCATCAGTGCGCGGAGATTCTAAGCGGTTGGTCTGAAGGACTGTCATTCATCCCACCCACTGCATCAGCGGTTGCCATTGCAGCAACCGCACTCTGAAGAGCCAAAGGGCATGGAAAAACCCAACCACTTCCCAATCACCTGAGCGGCTTTCCAATCCGCGATCGCTCGATAGCCGTCAAAGCCCCGAAACCAATACCCATACGGTCATTGCCTGCGTCTGACTGGGTGGATTTGCGCTGCTTCGACGACTGCCAGATGTCGCTCAAATCCTCAAATCGCAATTCCATCCCAAAGTCTTTCGGGAGTGCGATGACCGGATGGGCTAAGTGGCGATCGGTACAAAGCCCCCTAAATCTGCCCATTTTTGGGGGATTTAGGGGGCTGCTCCGATCGCAACATGGCGCATCGAACTGACGTTAATCTAGGCGATCGCTTTTTCCGTCCGCTCAGCTTCTGCCTGAATGCGAGCTTCTTCGGCCTTGAATTCGGCAAGCTGTGCTTCGATTTCGTCGCGCACAATTGGCGATATCGATGAAATGCTCGTTGTGGGCGACAGACGATCAAATAGTGTTCCCAACACCTTGGGATTGCCGGCGCGATGATGCTGAACAGGTGATGCCAGAACATCC
>JAAUTJ010000675.1 GCA_012031475.1 Leptolyngbyaceae cyanobacterium SM1_3_5
TGGGCATGTACGACGAAGACAACACGAATCGGCGGATTTTGGGTCGAGTCAATGGCTTGCTGTGCCGCATCCAGATCCATCTCGAATTCTGGGGATCGATCGATCGTCACAACCGGAACGCCCAAGGTTTTCGCGGTAATCGCATACATCGAAAAAGTCGGCTGAGCCACCAAAATCGCGCCGTTTCCGCCGATGCAGGCAGCAATCAGGATCGATCGAATCAGTTCATCGGAACCGTTGCTGACCGAAATATTGGCGGCGGTGATTTCGTTCTTGTCAAGCTGGGCGGACTCGGTGACGTACTGCGCGATCGCCTCCTTCAAAGCGCCATGAGCGCCGTCGGGATAGCGATTCGCCTCCAGTTCATGCTGAAACTGCCACGCCAGCTTTTGCTTCAGTTCGTCCGGCAGGTCGTAAGGGCATTCGTTCGTGTCTAAGTGGTCGATCGCGATCGGTTCGGCACTTCCCGACTCGCCACCCGGATGCGGCGTGTAGGCGATTAACTGGGCGAGATCAGACCGGAGAAAAGGAAGCATGAGCAGCCTACATCAGCAGAAATTCTACTTCTACCATACCAAGATCGCCCCTCCTCAAAGTCACCCATTCATGGGGGATTTAGGGGGCTGTCAAGGCTTTAGGCACGTCCTAAATGATGTGAGCAACCGTCACGCCTGTGCCGCCGTCGGCTTGTTCGGCTGGCTCGAAGCGATCGACCTGCGGATGCCGCTGCAAAAATTCCTGTACGCCGCGCTTGAGTTTGCCCGTTCCGTGTCCGTGAATAATCCACAGTGGTCCCGGTTGGGCAGTGGCGATCGCCCGCTCGATTTCAACTTCGGCATCTCCGACGCGACTGCCGCGCAGATCGATCGTGTTGCGCGATGTGCGAACGGCGGGAGCGGTGGGGGTGTCGGGTGTCGGGGGTCGGGTGTCGGGGGTCGGCTTTGGCTTGGTGGGAACTTCGGCTTTTTCGCCGCTGAGCGATTCGAGATCGGTCAGGGCGACGCTCATTTTCATCAGGCCGAAGCGGACGGTGAGATCGCCAGAATCGTCGGGATTGCTCAGCACTTCGGCGGTTTGTCCCAAGCGGGGAATGCGGACGCGATCGCCCACCTTGGGACGAAATCCGGGTTTCGGTTGGGCGGGCTGTTGACGAGACGGCAAGCGCTGAGCGGCAATTTGGTTGAGCGCGTCTGTTGCTTGCTGGGCATCTTGTCCGGTCGCGGTTCCCTTTTGCAGGCGGCGGATCACCTGCGCGATTTCGCCTTTGGCTTCCTGGATCGCCTGCTGGACGGCTTGTTCTTGCTGCTGCTGCAAGCCTTGTTCGCGCTGCTGGAGGCGATCGGCTCTCTGTGACACTTCGCGATACAGCCGCTCGGCTTCTTTCAGCAGTTGCTCGGCCTCCTGATGCTTTTGCTCTTGCTGTCGGCGCTGATTTTCCAGGCCACTAATCACCTGATTCACGTCTTCCGACTGGCCGCCGACGAGCGATTGCGCCTGAACCACAATTTCCGCATCAAGTCCCAATCGCTGAGCTATCGCCAGCGCGTTCGATCGACCAGGAATTCCCCACAAGAGGCGGTAAGTGGGCGACAAGGTGACATCGTTGAACTCGACCGAGGCGTTTTCAAAGCGATCGTCTTGATACTTCAAGGCTTTCAGTTCGCCAAAGTGCGTCGTGGCGATCGTCAGGCGGGCGTGGTCGGCCAAGTGCTTGAGCAGGGCGATCGCCAAAGCGCTGCCTTCCGAGGGATCGGTTCCGGCTCCGACTTCATCGAGCAGAACGAGCGCGTTTGCTTCACTGTTCAATGCGTCCAAAATTCGGCTAATCCGGCGAATATGTCCCGAAAAGGTCGATAGGCTTTGCTCTAGCGACTGCTCATCGCCAATATCGGCCAAAACCTGATTCAGCCAGGGCAGTTCCACAGGTTCACGAGCCGGAACGAACAGGCCGACTTTTGCCATCAGCATCGCCAGCCCGATCGATTTGAGCGTCACCGTCTTACCGCCCGTGTTCGGTCCCGTAATCGCCACGACGCGCAAGTGCGGCTTGACGATCGCATCGATCGGCACAACGGACGCGCCCTGCTCGTGCTGCTGCTGCCACACGAGGAGCGGATGCCTAAGCTGCCGCAAGACGATCGATTCACTCGTCTCTTGAACTTCACCCTGCTCGCTCAAATTGATGAAACGCGGCGGATTTGCGCCCATCCAGAAGGCATAGCGCGATCGCGCAGTTGCCAGATCGATCGTCGTTGCAACTTCGAGGACGCGATCGAGATCCGGCTTCACTTCCGCAACCTGTCCGCTCAGCACTCGGCGCACCGCTTCTTCTTCAATCTGCTCTTGGCGCACAAGTTGGCGAATCTGGTTGCCCAGCCCGACGATCGCATTCGGCTCAATGTACAGCGTCGCCCCGCTGGTCGAGGTGTCGTGAACGATGCCGGGAACTTGATCTTTCTGAGGAGCCTTTACGGGGATCACGAAGCGATCGCCGCGCTGCGTAATCAGCGATTCTTGAATGGCGTTCGCCTGCCGCTGCAAAATCCGGTTCAAAATTTCGTAGATGCGATCGCGCTGATGTCGCAACTGTTCGCGAATGCCGCCGAGTTTCGGATTGGCTCGATCGGCCACTCGTCCGCGATCGTCGATACACCTGTGAATTTCCTGCTCTAGCTCCGGGTAAGTCCGCAGATCGTCCACCAGTTCGTTCAGCGTTTCGAGTTCCGGGCGATCGTCAATCACGCGGCGAAGCTGCCGCACTCCGGCCAGCGTCGTGGCGATCGCCAGCAGTTCATCTCCCGCCAAAATTCCCTGTCGATCGGCTCGCTCCAGCGCATCACTAATGTCTTCAATGCCGTCAAAGCTGAGGCTGGTTGCACCACTTTCAAGCTGGTGAATCTCCTTGGTTTGCGCCAGTCGATCGAGACTTTCCGCAGGCGAATCGGGAATTTCCAGTCGCCTTGCGGCGATCGCGCCTCGCTTGGTTGCCGCAAACGTCGCGAGATGCTGACCCACCCGCGACCATTCCAATAATTCTAAAGTTTCGGTTTGA
>JAAUTJ010000676.1 GCA_012031475.1 Leptolyngbyaceae cyanobacterium SM1_3_5
GCCCGCAGCAGCGCTCCTCCGTCAGATAGGGAACCAGCCGATTTGAAAAATCCAGCAGGGCGCGATTGAGGCCGACGTGCGTACCGGGACCCATCCGCTTTCGAGTTTCCAGCAGATCTGTCCAGTGCGTATCGTTGAGGAGAGTGCGATCGACCCAGTCGGTTTCGAGATAGTCGCCATAGGGCTTTAGCCGACTGCCATTCACATAGTTCCCCATGCCGTCCCCATCGCCCAGCACCAGCACCCACCAGTCAGAGGGACTGCTATCGCCAAAGTTAAGGCGTTGATGGGCTTCGGCGACGGCTTGGCGCAGGGCAACCGTTTGATCGGCATCAAGCTGTAGATCGTCTGCCAGCCATTTGCCAGAGAACATGACGCCGTTGTAGCGGACGTTGCGTCGCTCCGGCAATGGCACAATCGACCTTGCCAATCTGGAAGGGGCGGCGCGTGAGCTGACAGAATTTGCGGTAGTGAGGCTTCAAAGCACCCTGCTTGAAGGAAAGCGAGAGCGTGTGCCAGAACGCCTTAACTTGGTCGGGGTGGTCGTGGGCGAATCGGGCAGCGGCGATCGAACTCAGGTTGGGAAAGCGAATTAGGTTGTCAAAGTCGCGCAGATCTGGGGCGGCATTGGGAGCAGTGTAGACGGTGCGATCGATGTCAGGCGCTTCAAGCAAATCGGGGGCTTCAGCTTCGGTGATGCCCAGTGCTGCCGCGACGCCGCCATATTTCCAGGCCATCCGCTTGGTGAGTTCGATCGCGTTGAGGCGTTCTGAGCCGTTAAATAAACCAGGATAGACCAGCGCCATAATCTGCCAGAACAGCTTGAGCGAACTGTTTGCCACGCCGCAGCCGTTGCGGAAGCGATCGCGGTAGAGCAAGCGGGGATGCAAAGCGCTGTACAGTCCTGAAATGCTCGATCGCTCACCGGGAGCAGTGGGAACTTGCCAGTTGCGCGTATTTTTGACGGCCTGAATTAGTTGCCCCAGTCGCGCCTGATAGCTGCCCCACCAACTGCCGACGTTGAAGGTTTGATAGAGGCTGGATTCAGCAGTGGTGGGCAGAGAATCGCGGGGATTGGCGATCGCAGTTTGGGCGGCGATCCAGGCGGCTAGCTGCTCAGATTCCGGCTGGGGCAAATTGGCGATCGACAGGGCTTGCTGGGGATGTCCCAGGGGAACGGCGACGGCATAGGTTTCCCAGGTGTGATTGATTTGAGCGTCCCAGAGCGCGTTCCATTCCCAGCATCCGGGCTGCTGATACTGCTTCAGTTCGATTGCTAAGGCTTCCGCCGCTTCGGGGTTGAGATTGCGGCTCAGGTCGGCGTAGGTGCGATCGAACTGGCTGCCCAAAAAGTCTCGCACCTCTGATTTGACGGTTTCTTTGACCATCGTGGCGATCGTTTGCCAGTGCCCTTGAAGCGTGGCTTTGAGCGTGGCAACGAGCTGGTCGGCAGCTTCACGACCGGGAGCGAGCAGCGTGATCGTGTTTGGAAAACCCGCAATGTTAATGGTGCTGAGGCTGCGATCGACAGGCGCACCATTAAGATCAACAGTGCGATCCTGGTAGAAGCGATCGACGATGGCAATATTTGAACTGATGTCTGGATAGTTTGAGCGATCAGGGCATCAATGATTTCTTGGCTCCAGAGCGAGGGCGTGATGATGGCATCAGCCCCGTAGAGTTGGGCGGCTTCCCAGCAAAGGACGGCGCTGAGGTAGTGCAGCAGGTAGGAGCCAGCCCAGAAGTCGAGAAATTTGCGCGAGGCTTTGATGAATTCTTGGACGGGCGAGAAGGTGAACAGGACGATGTAGGGGCGATCGGGTTCGCCGCCTTGCCAGTCGGGTGAAAACAGTGCGCCAGTCAGGGCAGAAACGGCGCTGTTGTGGCTGTGTAGGGCGGTGTCGGGCAGGACTCGATCGGCAGGCGTCAGCAGCGATCGCCCCGACGATTCGGGCATAAATCGCCAGCACCAGGTAAATAGCTGCTGCATTCGAGCGTCTGGCTCTAGGGCGGCGATCGAGTGCCAAACCGCATTAATGGCATCAATCAGTTGAGCTTGGTCGGCATTGGGCTGTGGCTTGTTTGCCGCAATTTCGAGCTTTTGGCCGCTGATGGGGTGATGAATCTCGAAAGCTTGGCTCGAAGAAGGCGCATCACTGAGATTAATGCGATCGGCGGTGCTGGTTAATTCGCTGGCAAGTTTTCCTTGCGTCTCCCACCACTGCTGGAGTGCTTCGAGGCAGTCGTTGAAGCAGTCGAGCCGATCGAAGAAGTGAGAACCGTGGCTTTCGTGGAGGAGCGCGTAGAGCTTGCGGCTGTAGTAGTCCATAAAGTACCAGAGGTGGCGATGGATTCAGTTTAGAAAAGGCGGGTTGAAAAATTCCTTAAACTCGTGCGAATGACTAAGAGAGAACATATCAGGGATTATTCGAGGTGGCAAAATATACCAGATTTTCTTTAGATCTGTTGAAAGCCAAGACGGACGACTCGCGCAATTCGATAACGCCATCTAATTCATCAACAACAATTTGCTGTAAGTTTTGCTACTAAAATTCTGTGCTGTCTGAGGGGCGCTCGCTTCAGAAGGCACGATCGCCCCTCAAACACCTGAAATTCGACATCAAAAACAAAAGCAAAACGCTGAAGTGATGCGCTACTCGATCACTCCAGCGTTTTGCTTTTTAACTTCATGCAACTCGCTTCTGAGGAAGCGTTGAAGGAGTCTGAAACCTAATTGCTAATTCGATCGCCCCTGACTATAAAACGCTTCATTCGCTTCGACTTTCAAAGAAGCTTGAAGGAGTTGATTGTTGTGGGCGATCGAAACGAAACAAACTCCATTAGTTCAACTTCCGAAGAAGTTTTAAGCGGTGATCAGCTACGTTCTATACCAGTTCTGCGAGTTTCCATTAGTTCAACTTCCGAAGAAGTTTCAAGAACTGCGATTCGGAGGGGCAGGAGTTTCGACTCCTCGTTTCCATTAGTTCAACTTCCGAAGAAGTTTCAAGAAGAAACGTTCTACCGAGAACGTGATGACGGCAGAGTTTCC
>JAAUTJ010000043.1 GCA_012031475.1 Leptolyngbyaceae cyanobacterium SM1_3_5
CAGCGGCAAGTTGAAGTCGAGATTAGCCCACGTTCGACCCAGACAAAAGGCTTTCAAGTCGAGGCAAAACGCTGGATTGAAAGGCGCACTTGGACGTGGTTAGAGAACGCTCGAATTCTCACACGGGACTATGAACGCTTGCCAGAAAATCACGAAGGGATGATTTACGGGGTCATGATTCGCCTAATGCTCAGGCGATTAGCGAAAAATCGTCGCACTTGGCAATCCTCACCCACTTAATCTCTATTTACAAACACTCTCTTAAAGCCCGCTCCAAAGTCGCTAAACAAAAGCTCACGTCCATCGTGTTTGAAACTTGCCAGGCCAGCACATCACGACTGAACCAGTCGAGAATGGCAACCACGTACACAAAACCTTGTGGCATTCGGATGGAGGTGATATCGGTACTCCAAACTGGGTTGGGTGCATCCAGGCTCAAGCCCTTGAGCAAGTAGGGATAGCGCCTGACATTGTCAGCAGGGTACTCATCTTCGGACGGGCATCAATCGCTTCGATGCCCATCTGCTGCATCAGCCGTGCCACTCGTTTGTGATTGACCCCTAAGTACCGGACAAAAATTGCAAAGCGTGTAAAAACTCGTCGGATTTCTGCTCTAGGTTGAGGACGATGTTTCGCAAGTGGTCGAAGCCGTAACGGAAGATACTTTTGGCTCTGCGTCCATGTTTCTTGAGCTTGAGCGGCTTGATTTGGTTGAGCCACTCCCCTGTCAGCATTGCCCAGCACAACGCCAGCGAAAGCAGTGCCAGCAATTTACTTAAGCGCTCAGCATCCGTTAGATGCGTGGACTCTAAGCAAAAGCCGCGTGTTTTGAAGATGCCAAAGAGGGTTTCGATGCCCCACCGCTTGGCATAATCAGTGATAGCCGTTTGGGGATGCGTTTGAGTGGCAACAATGAGCAGTTCGCCATCTTCTAGGCGCAAAGCGGCAATTGTTTTGCTTGTGCCCCCACAGCAATCGAGGCTGACGCAGGACTTTGGGTTGTCCCACTTGTAAATCTTGAAAAACAACGCTGGCTCTGAGACTTTGCCGACCATCACCCTTGTTTGTCAGTGGCGCGAATGCGGATGCGAAAATCAGTATGGGGTTCGCTCAGCAGGTAGGCAAACCAATCTTTGCCCATAAACTCAAGCGTCAGCCGTCAAGCAGGCCAGTGACTCATTGCCAAAGCGATCGATAAATTCGTTGAACAACTCGGCGCGTTCATCGACATTGGAAGCGCCCCGTTTGCCCTTACACGCACCACACTAGGGGAAAGGCGACGCCCTGATGCACCACGCCGAGCATCAAGAGATTGAACACGCACGAACCGAACTGCCACTGGGTGCGATCCACAGACAGCACCCAGGGTTGGGGAATCTGCATCAGCGCCACGACCGTTCGAGCAATCTGAGCGGTGTTGAGGTTGTAGTGACGGAAAAACCGATGCAGGCGTTTGATGTGCGAGTCGGTGTGCGCTTTGCCGCTAAAGCCCGTCGCCAGTTCCGCAAAGTTGACGGTTTTGACGCGCAACAGGGCAATTAAGAAGGCTGCGAGAAAGCCGACTCTTGCGCCATGCCAAGGCAAATGCGGTCGCAAGGCGGCTTGAAGTCGAGTAACCTGATGCATGAGGGTTTTGTGGTTTAAGAATGTGGTAATTCTCATGAAACCCTCTCCTGTTGCGCCTTTGCAAGCTTTTGTCCGGTACTTAGGGTTGAGGCAGGCGGTGTGAGATTGGCAGCCAGCTTAGAATCGTAATTTTTCAGGCAAAGACGATAGAGTCTGCGAAGAGCGGGAACTCTAGCTTCGATCGCCTCAAAACTGTAGTGAAGCTGCTGGATTGCCATGCCCTCTCAAAAGCAGGATATCGTTCTGCAAGCTACACAAGTTCGTTTTGGTTAAAAACACTCACCCCTCATCATTAAAAGCTGCTACCTTTTACGGCCATCGAAGAGTAACCTGTCAGGTGTTCGTAACAGTAGAAGATCTGATTGAACTAATCAGAAAATGTCAATAGTAGGGATGACCGCTAGCCTAGAGGCGTGAACAGGTGAAGGGTGCAAAAACACTCAGACTGGAAGCTCGTTGCACTTCTTGTAATCCAAAACCGATGACTCAACTTGAAGATCTCACGATCGGAACAACCGTCAGCGGCATTATTCCAGGTCGCTTTGTCACCGTCATCGCAGTTCAATGGTTCGGCTCCAATGCGATCGAACTAACCTACCAGGAAGCGAACGGCAGCACGGGACAGGAATTGATCTATCGCGATCGAGAATCTGAATTGGCGATCGTCACTGAGGGTAGACCCTGGAGCTTCAGCGGGGATGGGGCACTACTACGGCTTGTTTCTGAAGCGCAGCGAATCCATCTGGCTCACTTGTTTGATCCGCTGCTGGCAGTTCACACCTCAATGGTTGATCCGCTGCCTCACCAGATCACGGCAGTCTATGGCGAAATGTTGGCACGGCAGCCCCTTCGCTTTCTGCTGGCCGATGATCCGGGGGCTGGCAAAACCATCATGGCCGGATTGCTGATTCGAGAGTTGGTGATTCGCGGTGACTTGCATCGGTGCTTGGTCGTGTGCCCCGGCAGTTTGGCGGCGCAGTGGCAGGATGAACTGTACGCCAAATTTCAGCTTGATTTCAAGATTTTGACCAATGATCAGATTGAGGCTGCCCGGACTGGCAACGCACTAGCTGAAATGCCTTTCGTGATTGCGCGGCTCGATAAGCTCAGTCGTGATGAGCCGTTGCAGATCAAGCTAGAGCAGACCGATTGGGATTTGATCGTGTGCGATGAGGCGCATAAGATGTCGGCCTCGTTCTTTGGCGGCGAAATCAAAGAGACTAAGCGGCACAAGCTGGGGAAACTGCTTTCCAGAATTACCCGCCATTTTTGCTGATGACCGCTACACCTCATAACGGCAAGGAAGAAGATTTTCAATTATTCATGTCGCTATTGGATGGCGATCGCTTCGAGGGGCGCTTTCGAGACGGCGTTCATGTGGCGGATACCTCTGATTTGATGCGGCGGATGATTAAGGAAGATTTGCTCAAGTTTGACGGCACACCGCTATTCCCAGAGCGACGCGCCTACACGGTTGCCTACCGCCTTTCCGACAAAGAAGCCAAGCTCTATCAAGAAGTCACAGATTATGTGCGCGAAGAGTTCAATCGCGCCGATGCCCTTGGCAATGAAGGGCGCAAGGGCACAGTTGGGTTTGCCCTGACGATTTTGCAGCGACGCTTGGCCTCATCTCCTGAAGCCATATACCAATCGCTGCGTCGCAGAAGAGAGCGTTTAGAGAAGCGGCTGCGCGATGAGCAGATTAACCGTCGCGGACGCGAGTTGGATTGGCAGGCGGATGAGTTGGACGAAGATGATATTCCAGCAGAAGAACTGGAAGTGGTGACTGAGGCAGTGGTGGATCAAGCGACTGCCGCCCAGACGATCGCTGAACTGCAAGAAGAAATCAATCGGCTCAAGCAACTAGAGCATCTGGCTCAACTCGTGCGTCGCAGTGGTTTGGATAAAAAGTGGGAGGAGCTTTCTAAGCTATTGCAAGACCAGGCGGAACTGTTTGATGCCAACGGTCATCGCCGCAAGTTGGTGATCTTCACGGAACATCGCGACACACTGAACTATTTAACCGAAAAGATTCGGACGCTATTGGGCAATGTGGAAGCCGTTGTTTCGATTCACGGCAGCCTGGGGCGGGAGGAGCGTAAAAAGGCGGAGGAGTTTTTCAAGCAAGACCCAGCGGTACAAATTCTGCTGGCAACGGATGCAGCAGGCGAAGGGATTAACCTCCAGCGATCGCACTTGATGGTGAACTATGACCTGCCCTGGAATCCCAATCGGCTAGAGCAGCGGTTTGGACGCATTCACCGCATCGGACAAACGGAGGTTTGCCATCTGTGGAATTTGGTGGCCGAAGAAACGCGAGAAGGAGAGGTGTATCTCAAGCTGCTGCGAAAGCTGGAGATTGAGCAAGCGGCTTTGGGCGGAAAGGTGTTTGATGTGTTGGGGCTAGCGATCGCAGGCAAAGAACTGCGCGATCTGATGATTGACGCGATTCGCTATGGCGATCGCCCTGACATCCGCGATCGACTTAATCAGGTGGTGGCACGGCTCGATCAAGACCATCTGCGAAAGCTGATCGAGGAGCAGGCACTCGATCGCACCTCGATGGATGCGTCGAAGGTGCAAGAAATTCGAGAACACATGGAGCGAATGCTGGCTCGACGATTGCAGCCGCACTTTATCGAGGCGTTCTTTTTAGAAGCGTTTGGGCGTATGGGTGGAACCGTGCGTCCTAGAGAGAAGGGACGGTATGAGATCGCTCATGTACCTGCGATGATTCGGAATCGCGATCGCCTGATTGGGGTGCGAGAACCTGTGCTGCAACGATATGAACGCATTTGCTTTGACAAACAGCAAATCAATCTGCCTGGAAAACCGCCTGCTGCCTTTGTGTGTCCCGGACATCCGCTGCTGAACTCACTGATCGATCTGATTTTAGAGCGTCACCGCGATCTACTGAAGGAAGGGGCTGTCCTAATAGACGAAATTGATCCGGGTGAGCAGGTGCGGGCACTGGTGTATCTGGAGCATTCGATTCAAGATGCCCGACCGGATGCCAACGGCAATCGTCGCAAGATTTCAACTCGAATGCAGTACGTTGAAATCGAAGCAGAGGGGAGCATTTGCAACGCTGGGCAAGCTCCTTATTTGAACTACCGTCCTTTGAGGCTAGAAGAGCAAACGCTGATCGAGACACAGGTGAAGCCGATTTGGTCACGACAAGATTTAGAAAATCAAGCGAAAGCTTATGCGGTTAAGCATTTAGTTCAGGCGCATTTACAGGACATTAAGCAGCAAAAAGAAGAACTGATCGACAAGACGATCGCTGCCGTCAAAGATCGCCTGACGAAGGAAATTAACTATTGGGACAAACGCGCCGAAGATCTCAAGCTGCAAGAGGAGATGGGCAAGCCGAATGCCAAGATTAACTCTGGATTGGCAAGGCAGCGGGCGGATGAATTGCACTCGCGCCTCGATCGCCGCCTCCAAGAGCTACAGCAAGAGCGACAATTATCGGCCTCAGCCCCGCTCGTGACAGGCTGCGCGCTGATCGTGCCGATCGGATTACTGCAACGACTGCAAGGTAAACGGCAGGCTACACCCGATCGATTTGCCAGGGAAACAAAACGAGTAGAGATGCTGGCAATGCAGGCAGTCATGGCAGCAGAGCGGGCGCTTGGACATGAGCCGCGAGATGTGAGTAGCGATCGCTGCGGCTATGACATCGAATCGCGCATTCCTAGAACAGGTGAAGCTCCGAGCAGATTGCGGTTCATCGAAGTGAAAGGGCGAATCGAGGCGGCGACAACGGTGACGGTGACGAAGAACGAAATTCTGACTGCTCTGAATCGGCCAGAGAGTTTTGTGCTGGCGCTGGTGCAGGTTCCGCAGTCGAAAGACTTTTCTGAGGGTGATGTGTTTCGATCGCGAGAAGCCAGCGGCGCGTATGGAGAGGATTGCGTAGTGTGCTATGTGCAGCAGCCGTTTCAGCGCGAACCTGATTTTGGCGTGACGAGCGTGAACTATGATTGGAAGCAACTGTGGAAGCAGGGACAAGCCCTCGTGTGAGCAATCATGGTGACACTGCAACTGAGACAATTAGATGTTCCACCCGGACAGCGCGTGTTATTTCGCCATGTGGAATGGGCAGAATATGAAGCGATTTTGGCGGAACTGGGGGAACATCGATCGACCCGCTTGGCTTATAGCGAAGGAACGCTAGAAATTGTGGCTCCGCTACCCGAACATGAAAAAGCCAAAGTCGTCATTGGAGATTTGCTCAAAGCGCTGCTCGATGAGTTGGAGATGAATTGGGAATCGCTCGGTTCAACGACCTTTCGGCGTGAGGAAATGTCAGTCGGCATTGAGCCGGATGATTGTTTCTACATTCAAAATCATGTGCTGATGATTGGCAAAGATCGAATTGATTTGGCAGTTGATCCGCCGCCTGATTTGGCAATCGAAATCGATATCACCTCAACCACTCGACTGAGCGCTTATGAAGCGTTGCAAGTGCCGGAAATCTGGCGCTACCAAAACCGCAAGCTGCAAATTAATGTGCTGCAAGCCGGAAAATATGTAGAGTCGCAAACGAGTCCAACATTTCCCAATTTTCCGGTACTGACAGGCATTTCCCAGTATTTAGAAATGAGTCGGACAGCAGGCACGGCTCCGGCAATTCGAGCTTTTCGACGCTGGGTGCGAGAGCAGCTTCAGTAAGAAGAATCGATCGAAGGATCACGTTTTCTCTGTAGTCGATGCTTGTATAGATTTGTTCGTTCTGTCTGACGCTAACTGATGAAGCAAGCGTGAAATTTCTTTTTGCCAAAGTTTGGCATGTTAAAAATTTTACTTCAAACTACTGCATTTAGCGCTTCTTGAAATCATTCAAACACCATATAAATAGCTGTGATTAACATCACAAGAAGATTAGGAAAAGACTGCCTGAAAGTCTAAATTTTTACGGTTTGAATAAGGGAAAGCTCTGAAGAGCACTACCCAATTATTCAAGTCCGATGCTCGATCGCCCCAAGAAGCTCATTGAGGTCGCTCTACCTCTTGAAGCCATTAACAAAGAATCCGCAAGAGAAAAATCAATTCGACATGGGCATCCTTCCACGCTGCATTTGTGGTGGGCGCGGCGGCCTTTGGCTTCTTGTCGAGCCGTGCTGTTTGCCTCTCTGGTCGATGACCCTTCGGCACATCCCGATCGCTTTCCGACCGAGGAAGCGCAGGAGCAAGAGCGCAGGCGGCTTCTCGACCTGATTGAGCAGTTGGTGAAGTGGGAGAACGTCAATAATCCTGATGTGCTGAAAGCGGCGCAGGCAGAGATTATGCGATCGACCGACAACAACCCGCCTCCCGTGCTAGACCCCTTCTGCGGTGGCGGCAGCATCCCCCTGGAAGTGCAGCGATTGGGCTTGGAGGCTCACGCCAGCGATATCAATCCGGTAGCGGTGTTGATTACGAAAGCGCTGATTGAGATTCCACCGAAGTTTAAGGATCAGCCTCCGGTGAATCCAGAGGCGCAAAAGAAACTGAAGACGGCGCAGTGGTTTGGGGCGCAAGGCTTGGCGGAAGATGTGCGCTACTACGGCAAATGGATTCGCGATCGAGCCGAGGAGCGCATCGGGCATCTGTATCCGAAAGTGAAGCTGCCAGATGGTAGTGGCGAAGCAACGGTGATTGCTTGGCTGTGGGCGCGGACGGTTAAATGTCCAAATCCGGCTTGTGGCTGTCAGATGCCGCTGGTGAAGTCGTTTGAGCTTTCGACCAAGAAAGGAAAAGCCGCTTGGGTTGAGCCTGCGATCGATCGCACCCAAAAGCCACCTGTCGTCAATTTCAAAGTCAAAACTGGAGAAGGAAAAGCACCAGAACCACCAAAGCTTGGACGAGGCGCAAAGTTTCGCTGTTTGGCGTGTGAGCAGCCTGTAGAGGATAAGCACATCAAGGCTGAAGGAGTCGCCGGGAGAATGGGCGCGAAGCTGATGGCGATCGTTGCTCAAGGGCAGAAGGGACGACTGTATTTATCGCCAACGGAAACTCATGAGAAAGTAGCGTTTTCTGCTCAACCATCTTGGGCACCTATTCAACCGCTAGCTTGTGATCCTCGTAATATTTGGTGTGTCAATTATGGTTTGGATACTTTTGACAAGCTTTTCACCGATCGTCAACTTGTCGCCCTCTCTACATTCAGTGATTTAGTTGGAGAAGTGTGTGAACAAGTTCGCCATGACGCTAAGCAAGTTGAAAAAGCGATCGAAGTAGAAGTCTATGCAAACGCAGTTGCAACTTATCTAGGGCTTGCAGTCAGTAAGCTTAGCGACAGCTTATGTGCAATTGCAACTTGGAAGCCGAGCATGGATCAGGCTATTCATGCTTTCACAAAACAAGCGATCCCAATGATCTGGGATTACGCTGAATCTAATGCTTTTAACAATGCTGCGGGTGATTACGGTACAACTACTAAAACTATTGCTCGTGCAATCAATAATCTTGGAAAAGGATTACCTGGTTATGCCCGCCAGCAAGATGCAACAAAATATGTCAGGGATGAATCCATACCATCGCTGGTATTTACAACTGATCCGCCCTACTACGACAACATCAGTTATGCAGAATTAGCTGATTTTTTCTATGTCTGGTTGCGCCGATCACTTGAAAAGGTTCACCCTGATCTTTTTAGCACAATAGCAACACCAAAAGAGCAAGAATTGGTTGCTGCACCTCATAGATTTAATGGTGATAAAGAGAAAGCGCGTCAATTCTTTGAAGAGGGCTTACATGAAGCGTTTAAGAGAACTTATGAAGCATCTCATCCAAATTTTCCATTCACGGTCTTCTACGCTTTCAAACAGACTGAAGAAAAAAGAGATGGCACAAATGGATTGAGAACGGCTGCATCAACAGGATGGGAAACCATGCTGGAGAGCTTGATGCAATCCGATTTCAGTGTCACAGGAACTTGGCCGATGCGAACAGAGCTAAGTAACCGGATGGTGGGACAAGGTTCTAATGTGTTGGCTTCCTCGATCGCCCTGGTCTGTCGTCCTCTTCCTGCCGACGCGCCAAAAACCACCCGTCGCAACTTCGTCAACGAACTCAAACGCGAACTGCCCGCCGCCCTTCGCGCCATGCAGCAAGGCAACATCGCCCCTGTCAGACCTTGCCCAAGCCAGCATCGGCCCCGGCATGGCCGTCTTCTCGCGCTACAAACAAGTCCTCGAATCAGACGGAACGCCGATGCGCGTTCGCACTGCCCTCCAACTGATTAACCAAACGCTCGACGAATATTTCACCGAGCAAGAAGGCGAATTCGATGCCGATACGCGCTGGGCACTCACCTGGTTTGAGCAGCATCAGTTTGAAGACGGCAGCTTTGGCGATGCCGAAACCCTCTCCAAAGCTAAAGTTACCAGCGTTCAAGGCTTAGCAAGCGCAGGCATTCTCACCGCCAAAGCTGGAAAAGTCCGCCTCCTGCGCCGCGACGAACTGCCCCAACACTGGAACCCCACCACCGACTTGCGCGTTCCCGTCTGGGAAGCCACCCAGCACCTGATCCACGCCCTCGATCGACTGGGCGAATCCGGAGCCGCCAAACTGCTCGGACAACTGGGCGATCGCGGCGAAATCGCACGAGATCTCGCCTATCGGCTGTATAGCATCTGCGATCGCAAAGGCTGGACACAAGAAGCGATCGCCTACAACAGCTTAGTCACGTCCTGGTCAGAAATTTCCCGCCTCACAGCTACACGCCAACCTGAAAAGCAGGGCACGCTAGCCTTGGGAATTTAGAGTGGAGGTAGCCGTGCGTTTTGACTTCAACCCAGGAAGCAACCCCATGAACATCAAACTTGTGGAATCGATCGTGCAAATGATTCAAACACTTTCAGCCGAAGAACAGCAAATGCTTGTGCAGCAGCTCAATACTCTGCTTACAACGACCGATGAAAAACCTGATGAAAAACCTGTTGAACAGGCTGCTTCATCCACCGATTCAGACGCTTGGGATGTGTTTTTATCGCTCGGCAGCGAAGCCCAACCCGGACATCTTCAGGATGCTGCTGTGAATCACGATCGCTATCTCTATAGCCAACCATCCTAACTGCGCCCATGCAAAAAATCTTCGTGGATACGAGTGCTTGGGTTGCCATCTGCGACAGCAAGGATGCTCACCATCAGCAGGCGATCGCTTTTAGCCAGCAGGCCGCTCGAAAATATCAGCTTGTCGTGACAAACTACATTTTGGATGAAACTTACACGCTGCTATTGCTGAACGCAGGCTACCAGCAGCGATCGCACTCAAGAGAAGATTTGACCTGCTGATTCAAAGCAGCATTCTTCAAATCGTCTGGGTATCAGAAGAAATTGTCGCTCAAGCTTGGACAATCTTTGAGCAATTTAATGTGGATAAACAGTGGTCTTTTACAGATTGTGTTTCTTATGTCGTCATGACAGAGCAGAGTATTACCGAAGCTTTCACGCTCGATCGTCACTTTTCCCAAATGGGCTTTCTTCGCCGTCCACTTTAGAGATTTGCGGCAGCATTTAGCGGCAATCCTAAAGCCAATATGCCTTTCCAATTCAAGCAACCACCGCTTTAAGTTCTTAATCTTCTTATGGCAATTAGCAATCACGAGCGCGTCGGCAGAGCCTTAGCGCTTCTCAAAGACGGACTGTATCCCTACATCGAACGAGAAATGCAGGCGGTTTACAAAAATCACTGGCTGGTCGCCGCCACGCCTCACGTCGATGAAGACCGCACCCTGCGCCGCACCGTCGCCGAAATTCTGCGCGAAGATGTGAGCGCTCAACTCAAAGTGATTTGGGGCAAGTGGGAAGAAGTGTTCAAGCGATCGCTCGGACGATCAGAACGATCTTTAATTAGCGAACTTCGTACCATCCGTGACACCTGGGCGCACGTTGGCGGCAAAATCTCCACTGACGATGCCTACCGCGCCCTAGATAGCATCACTCGCCTGCTGAATGCGATCGCGCCCCTGAAGCCGATGCCGTTGATAAGCAGCGCTACGAACTTTTGCGCCAGCGCTTTGAAGAACAAGCCCGCAAAGAAACCCGCAGGGCAGCGATCGCCCCGATCGAAGGCATTCCCACAGGCGGACTCAAGCCCTGGCGAGAAATCGTCACGCCACATCAAGATGTCGCTTCGGGTCGCTATCAGCAAGCCGAATTTGCCGCTGACCTTTGGCAGGTTTACCTCGACGAAGGCTCAGACGAATATCGCGACCCAACCGAATTCTTCCGCCGCACCTACCTGACCGAGGGACTACAACAGCTACTCACAAACGGCCTCCTGCGTCTGAGCGGCAAAGGTGGCGATCCCGTCATCGATTTACAAACCAACTTCGGCGGCGGCAAAACCCACGCCATACTCGCCCTCTACCATCTGTTCTTCGGCGTTGCAGCCAAAGATCTCCCCGGTCTAGAGCCTGTGTTTTCTACCGCAGGCGTCAGCGAGCCACCCCAAGTCAATACGGTCGTCCTCGTTGGCAACAAAATTTCACCTGGACAACCGCAAACCAAGCCAGACGGTACAGTCATTCGGACACTCTGGGGCGAAATTGCGTGGCAGTTGGGCGGCAGAACAGCTTACGAACTGGTGCGCCAATCCGATGAAACCGCCACCAATCCCGGCGATACGCTCAAGCTTCTGTTTAACCAGTACGCCCCCTGCCTGATTTTGATCGATGAATGGGTGTCTTACGCTCGCCAACTGCATGAAGAAAGCGATCTTTCCGGTGGCAGTTTCGACACGCACTTCACCTTTCGCCCAAACCCTGAGTGAATCCGCAAAAAACGCCGATCGCACCCTGCTAGTCGTCAGCATTCCCGCCTCAGACATCGAGATTGGCGGCGATCGCGGCAAAAGCGCCTTAGATCGCTTGAAGAATGCGATCGGACGGGTCGAATCTCCCTGGCGACCCGCCAGTGCGGAAGAAAGCTTTGAAATCGTTCGTCGCCGTCTGTTTCAACCGATCACCGAGCAAAGCGCCTTTATTGCCCGCGATGCCGTGATTCGCGCTTTTGCCGAACTCTATCAAACCCAGGCGCAAGAATTTCCTACCGAATGCCGCGAAGCCGACTATCGCCGCCGCCTCGAAGAAGCCTACCCAATTCACCCGGAACTATTCGATCGCCTCTACTCTGACTGGTCAAGCCTCGACAAATTCCAGCGCACTCGTGGTGTCCTGCGCCTGATGGCAAAGGTGATTCATTCGCTGTGGGAGCGCGACGATCGCAGCTTGCTGATCATGCCTGCAAACGTGGCAATGGATGACCCGCAGGTGCAGTCCGAAATCACCCACTACCTCGAAGACCACTGGGTTCCCGTGATCGAAAAAGATGTGGATGGGTCAAACTCGCTGCCTTTGGCGATCGATCGCCTCAACCCCAACTTAGGACGCTACTCCGCCTGCCGTCGCGTCACCCGCACCATTTACCTCGGGCTCGGCTCCCACTCTGCAAGCGGCCAATCGCGGCCTTGAAGATCGGCGCATCAAACTCGGCTGCGTTCAGCCTGGAGAAAGCGTTGCCGTCTTTGGCGATGCCCTGCGGCGCTTAACCGATCAGGCCACTTACCTCTATGTAGACGGCAGCAATCGCTACTGGATTTCCACTCAGCCGAACGTGACGCGCACCGCTCAAGACCGAGCGACGCAATACCAGGAAAATTCTGAAGTCATCTGGGATGAAATCATCCGTCGTCTGCGGCAAGACAAACAAAAAGGCGAGTTTGCAGGCGTCCACATCGCCCCCGACTCATCGGCTGACATTCCCGATGACAGCTTGATGGGTGTTCGTCTAGTCATTCTTAATCCGCAATACACGCACACCAGCAAAGCCAAAGACAGTTCCGCTCGCCAACAGGCAGAAGCAATCCTCAGCCAAAAAGGAGCCAGCCCGCGCTACTTCAAAAACCTGCTCGTCTTCCTAGTCGCTGACAAAAACAATTTGGAAACCCTAGAGCAAAATACCGCTCAGTTTCTCGCCTGGGATTCGATCGTGCAGGACAAAGAAGCCTTAAACCTTGATGTCTTCCAAAGCAATCAGGCCACCGCGAAACGAACTCAAACCAATGAGACGGTCGATCGCATCCTCAAAGACACCTACCAGTGGGCACTCGTCCCCACCCAGCCTGATCCCCAAGGGGCGATCGAATGGCTCGACCTTCGCCTGCAAGGTCAAGAATCACCCATTCTGCGAGCTAGCCGCAAACTTGTCCACGAAGAGCATCTGATCACAACCTACGCCGCCAGCCGTTTGTGCATGGAAGCGCTTGACCCCTACCTCTGGCGCGACGTTGACCACCTCGACCTCAAGCGACTGTGGGAATATCTGGCGCAGTATGTCTACCTGCCGCGATTGAAGAACGAGCAGGTGCTGCTGCAAGCGATCGAAGCGGGCGTATCCATCCTGTGGCACGAAAATTTCGCATACGCCTCCGGTTGGGACGAAGCCAAGCAGCGATATCTAGGACTGAAAGCTGGCCCTAGAGAATCGATTGCAGTGACACTGAGCAACCAAAACCTACTGGTGAAGCCTGCGATCGCGCAGCAACAACTCGATCGAGATGAAGCCGCTAGCCGCGCTGTTCTGCCCGTTCCTGTGGTGAGCGATCGCGGTGCTTCATTTGGAGAAAGACCCGGTTGATGGGAGATGGGTTACTCAAACCGAAAGACGATTCAATTTCACCTCAGTCAACCTCACAGCGGTTCTACGGCACAATCCAACTCGATGCTTACGTCTGCGTCGAGATGTCGGCCAAATCGCGGATGAAGTTTACAGCACTTTACGAGCCTGGTTGATGCCCAGGTAGAAGTCACGCTCGATATTCAAGTTCGCCTGCCGAATGGCGCTCCCGATCATCTGCTGCGAACCGTCAACGAGAATTGCCGAGTTCTTCGGTTCACCAGTCACGCCTTTGAAGACGAGTAGCCCACTGTTCGAGTCTTTTCTCACTCAGGTGCAGCGATCGTGCCATGTATCAGCCAATTAACCTCGATAGCCATTCCTCTTTCAAGCAACTGCAACCTGGCAGGATTGTCAGAGGAATCTTGCCGCAAGAGTGGGTGACGATCGTAGCTGTTGAGCTGCGAAATCAACCGGATTCAAGAGTTGTCACCTATCGCGATCGATGGGGCAGTGTTGGAACTCAAGTCATCTCTGCAAGCCAAATAGACAGTCTGGAGATTGCTTCGCCGCAACCTCGTAGCTTTGATGGCAATGGAACATTATTTCGGCTTGTTTCAGAAGCATATCGAATTAAACACATCGACCTGGTTGAAAATTTACTTGCAATTCATACCTCCCGAATCGAACCGCTGCCACACCAAATCACGGCAGTTTACGAGACCATGCTGCGGCGGCAACCGCTCCGCTTTCTCCTGGCGGACGACCCTGGCGCGGGCAAGACGATTATGGCAGGTTTGCTCATCAAGGAGCTAATTTTGCGTGGAGATTTGAAGCGATGCCTGATTGTTTGCCCTGGCAGCTTGGTTGAGCAGTGGCAGCAAGATTTGAAAGAGCGATTGCAGCTTGATTTCAAAATCATCGATCGAGACTGGCAAATTCCAGACAAACAATATTTGCCGCAAACAACCTGTTAGTAATTGGGCGATTAGATCAAATCAGTCGCAACCCAAAACTGCATGAGCAAGTCGCTCAGGTCGAGTGGGATTTGGTCGTTTGCGACGAAGCGCATAAGATGTCAGCTTCAATGTCTGGAGGTGACATCAAAGCCACAAAACGCTATCGTCTCGGTCAACACCTCTCCGCCGCAACTCGTCATCTCTTATTGATGACTGGCACGCCGCACAATGGCAAGGAAGACGACTTTCGATTGTTCATGGCACTGCTAGATGACGATCGCTTTTTGCCTGGAGCGCGATCGAAAGCTCCGCAAGATAAAGCGACTGACTTAATCCGACGCCTCATAAAAGAAGATCTTAGAAAACTAGATGGCACTCCGCTATTTCCAGAACGATTTGCCTACACGGTTCGCTATCAGCTTTCCGAACTAGAGCGAAATTTATACGACGAAGTAACGCAATATGTTTGCCAGGAATTTAATCGAGCAGATCAACTTGCAGATGGACGGCGACGACGAATTGGATTTGCGCTCACCATTTTGCAGCGACGGCTCGCTTCTTCTCCAGCAGCAATTCATCAATCGATCGAGCATCGTCGCTGCAAACTAGAAACTCGTCTTCAACAGGAAATGGTGAAACAAAAAGGCAAGCTGAACTTAGAAGGCAAGCTGAACCTATCGTTGAAACTGAAGGATCATGGTAAGGATGCCTGCTTGACTGACAAAACTAGGGGAGGCTGAAACGAAAGCTAGGAGGGAAGCAGAGCTTGATTTAAGCTGGAAAGTTACCACACCTAACAGCAAAACCAATGGCTCCCACTTCCCCGACTCTATAATGCGTTGAATGATTTCCTGCGTCAATGTGACATCGTGTGGCAGGATGCTCGCCACCTGCA
>JAAUTJ010000677.1 GCA_012031475.1 Leptolyngbyaceae cyanobacterium SM1_3_5
CCCGGTCGGCCATTTGGCTGCGTCACGCCTTTGAGCGCTTCTCCGCCGACCGCATATCCCCACGCTGCGCTGACGACTCCGGCTCCGACCATCGCCGTCAGCAGTACCAAAGTGAGCGCGAGCGTTGAGTTGACTTTCATAGCAGGCTAAAGAATGAAAGATTAAAGTTAGCAGTGCCAGCGATCGCCTGACAAGGCAACCAGTGACCAACAACTTGTGATCAATGACTTGTGACCAATTACCATAGCGCGAAACGTCGATCGCCTAGCAGCAATTCCAATAAAATTCCAGCGATCGATCCACTCCATGAAGTCAGCATCCAACACAATTATTTTCGCCCATCATATTCTCAAAAATGAAGTTCAGCCGCTACGCTATTGATGTGGAGACATGATGTGGAGATCATTCCACATCGGCAACATCTGCGCCGTTGACCGATTGGGGAGGTAGCGAACTCATAATTCGCCTTCAGGCTGGTTCGATTCCAGCACGGCGCACTAGGGATTGGGTGTCGGGTGTTCGGGTGTCGGCTTCTGCCTTTCACCTACAAATCGCCCTTGAACCTGCCCGACCAGATGCACCAGTTCTGGCAAAATCAGTTGCTCCATTGCCAGCTTCACAGCATTGGAAGAACCGGGAACCGAAAAGACAACCTTGCCCGCCAAGACGCCTGCGATTGCCCGCGACGCGATCGCCCGCGACCGATTTCGGCAAAGCTGAGGGCACGAAACAGTTCGCCAAAACCGGGAAGCGCTTTTTCTAGCAACTGCTCGATCGCGTCATAAGTGGTGTCTCTGGGCGTGATCCCCGTGCCGCCGTTGAAGATAATTGCATCGAGATCGAATCGCGAACTCAGCGTTTGCAGCAAATCGCGAATCTGATCGGGTTCATCCGGCAGAATCCGATAGAACCCGATCGCGTGGCCCGCTGCTTCTGACAGTTGGCGAATCAGTTGGCCGCTGCGATCGGTTTCGGGTGTGCGCGTATCGCTGACGGTGACGATCGCACATCGGACGATCGCCCCGTCTCGATCCGGATGCGGCAGCGTCATCAGGACTTTTTGAAGCCGAGTTCGTTTTGTTCGGCATAGCGCTCCATAAAGCGAAGGAAGCGCTCCCACTCTTGCGGACTCCGCATAATGTAGGTGGCTTCAAGCGCAGCGGGCTGGCCGTTGACAAATTTGGCTTTCACCTCTCTGGTGGTGGATTTCGCCTTCCTCGTCGATCATGTACATGCCCGTGATGTCGTCGCTGCTGTCGTTAGCAAGCGCTTTGGGATACTCAAACAAAAACGTTGCCATGCCATTGCTGCCGTCCTTCGATCGCGTCACCCGCACATCTGGAACCACATCTTCGGTGACACCTCTCGCAAACTGAATTTCGGCCATATTGATCCCACCTGCGTACGCTAAACAACATTCCTTTAAAATCATTCCACCACATTGCCCGGTGCAACTCAAGTTTATGAATGAAGAAGGCAGGAGGCAGGAGGCAGGAGGCAGGAGGGAACACCCGACACCCGACACCCCCTCCTTCCGCCTCCTGCCTTCACACTCAAAAAATCCAGTAGAGTGAAAGAAAATCGATTGGAAAAATGGGGCGATCGTGACGACATGGCCTGAATTTACCTTTGCGCTTTGGCAGCAAGTTGGCATCGTGGCGTTGTGGCTGGGCGCGATCGTGCTGGTGGCGGAAGGTCTCGATCGCTTTGCCAAGGCAGAAGCCGAAATTGTCCGCAAAGTCGTTCACATCGGCGTGGGAAACGTGATTCTGCTGGCCTGGTGGCTGCATATTCCGCTGTGGCTGGGCGTGGTCGCGTCGATTTTGGCTAGCGCGATCGCTCTGCTCTCCTACCGTTTCACGATTCTCCGCAGCGTCAACAGCGTCGGGCGCAAGAGCTACGGTTCACTTTTTTTTATGCAGTCAGCTTTGGCATCTTGATCGCCTGGTTCTGGTCGATCGATCGTCCACAGTACGCCGCTTTGGGTCTGCTGGTGATGACCTGGGGCGACGGACTGGCAGCGATCGTCGGGCAGCGAATCGGCAAACATCGCTACAGGCTGTGGGACGAGCAAAAAAGCTGGGAAGGCTCGATCGCAATGGCGTTGGTGAGCTACACGATCAGCAGCCTGCTGTTTTTGGCGCTTCAGGGAAACACTCCAGCCACCTGGCTGATTCCCATTCCGGTCGCGATCGCCGCCACGTTCCTGGAAGCCTGCTCCAAGTATGGCGTGGACAACCTCACCGTGCCGATCGGCAGTGCCGCGATCGCGTTTTTGCTCGATCGACTGTGGCTAGGGTAGGATAAAAGTTTTCTACTCCCCCTCCATTTATCTACCAGGGACAACTATGCGTAGGTCTGCGGCTGATGAATTGACGAAGCGCGATTTTCTAACGAGCTTGGGCGTTTGGCTAGTGATTGAATTTGCCTGCTTTGTTCTGTTTCCGCGCATTGGTTTGATCGAATCCAACCCTCGCATGAACACCTGGTTTTGGATTAGTGTGCCGCTGGGTGTGATGGGCGCGTTTGTGCTGGCGATTAGTTCTCGAATGCTGGGGCTGGCCGATCTTGATGACGGTGAAGATCGCGCCAAGCGAAATTCGCGCATGACTTTGGGGCAAATTGGCGGTTGGCTGGGCATCGGCGGAATTTTGTTTCCGTTTGTGATGATGGCCTACGAGTTTTGGATGACCGCTTCCGATCGCGTCAATCAGCCTTAGTCAGCACAGCCTTAACACAGCAAGAATTTAGCGATCGCTCACTGGCAAATTCAGCACCATGCCTTCACGAGCCAGTAGCGCGTGCGGGTAGACGGCTTGCACTTCCGTCTCGATCTGGTCAAGAAAGTCGTCTTCGTGCGTTGGGTCGTGGTGAAACATCACCATCTGCTTGACTTTTGCTTCGATCGCCAGATCCACGCAGGCTCGCCAAGTGTCGGGATTGCGCGTTTCCGCCGCCGCGCACGGGTCGAAGTAGGCGCGATTGGCAAGTGCCGTATCGAAAATCAGCAGATCGGCATCTTGGGCAAAATGCAGAAAGGTCG
>JAAUTJ010000678.1 GCA_012031475.1 Leptolyngbyaceae cyanobacterium SM1_3_5
GCCTGCTGCCAATTGCCGCTGCGTCGATATGCCTTAGACTAGCGCCATTTTGCGCCTGAATCAGCGATGGCGCGATCGCTGTGCGCTCCCGAAACGGTATCGTCCTCGGTTTGGCAAGCGGTGGTGAGGTAGTCGATCGCGGTCGCGTAGTCTTTACGCCGCAGGGCACGGATTCCCAACTCAAAAGGCGATCGGCTGCCGCTGGTGGGGATTGAAGAATCACTCATGTTCGCCTCCATCAGGCTGCTGTCCAAAACAAGGTCAGCAATGGTAGATGCACAACCGGATGGATTGGACAGATTTTCAGGAATCTAACCCTAACCACTTCTACCAGAATCGGCAAGCGATCGCGACGGTATTTCCGCCCATTCTGAAGAAATTAGGGTGTGGGTTCTTGACCAGACACGACCGGAGCGATCGTACTTTTAGCTGAAGTTCTGGGAATTCGCCTTCCACCTGCTGACAGTTCCACTGGTTGCGGAACAGCAGGACGGGGCGATCGTAGTCTATCTTTCACCGTGACGGTGTTGAACAGGCGTCCGACTTTTTTGAGCGCATCCCAGCCGCCACCCACCCAGCGAGCGACGCTGTAGGGCAGCAGTTCAATTTGCGTTTCGACGTTGTATTCGCTTTGCATTCGGAACTGCACGACTTCAAACTGCAACTGACCGACTGCGGCCAAAATCGGTTCGCGTCGGAGGTCATCTGCCGAGAACATGATTTGCACCGCGCCTTCTTCGCGCAGTTCGTTCACGCCTTTTTGGAACTGCTTGAACTTGGAGGGGTTGGGATTTTTCAGATAGGCAAAAATCTCAGGCGAGAAGGCGGGAATGCCTTCATATTCGAGCTTTTGGCCGCTGTAGATCGTGTCACCGATCGCAAACACGCCCGGATTGTTCAGGCCGATCACGTCACCCGGATAGGCCTCGTCGAGCGATTCGCGTCCCTGTCCAAACAGCTTTTGCGGATGCGACAGGCGGACGGTTTTGCCCGATCGCGCATGGCTGACGACCATATCTTTCTCAAATTTGCCGGAACAAACGCGCACAAAGGCGACGCGATCGCGGTGCTTCGGGTCCATGTTGGCCTGAAGCTTGAACACGAAGCCGGAAAAGTCCGGGTAGGTCGGGTCGATTTCGCCCTGCGTACTGCGTCTGGCTCCCGGTTTGAGGGCGTAGTCGAGAAATGCATCCAAGAAGAGTTCGACGCCAAAGTTGGTCATCGCGCTGCCGAAAAACACGGGCGTCATTTTTCCGGCGTGAACGAGAGCCAGATCGAGTTCTGAGCCTGCCCCTTCCAGCAGTTCTAATTCTTCTTTGAACTGGTAGTACAAATCTTGATCGAGCAGTTCTTCGATCCGGGGATCGCCCAAATCGACAGCGGTATCGATCGCTTCGCGGCTACCGTGTTTCGATCGCTCAAACAAATGGATCTGACGGGTGCGGCGATCGAACACGCCTTTGAAGCGATCGCCCATGCCGATCGGCCAGTTGACGGCGTAGGTTTGCAGGCCGAGTTCCGATTCGATTTCGTCCATTAGCTCAAACGGGTCGCGTCCGGGGCGATCGAGCTTGTTGAAGAAGGTGAAGATCGGAATGCCGCGCATCCGGCAGACTTCAAACAGCTTGCGCGTCTGCGGCTCCAAGCCTTTCGCGGCATCTTCCAGCATGACGGCGTTGTCCGCAGCCGCCAGCGTCCGGTACGTGTCTTCGCTGAAGTCTTGGTGTCCCGGCGTGTCCAGCAGGTTGATGTAGTAGTCGTGGTAGTTGAATTGCAGGACGGTGGAGGTGATCGAAATGCCGCGCTGCTGCTCCATTGCCATCCAGTCAGAAGTCGCGTGTCGCTGTGCCCGCCGCGCTTTGACCGCTCCTGCTTCGTGGATTGCGCCTCCGTAGAGCAAGAGCTTTTCGGTCAAGGTGGTTTTACCCGCGTCGGGTGCGAGATGATCGCGAAGTTGCGCCGCTGTTCAACAGCCGCCGCCAGTTCTGTCTGAATTTCTGTTGACATTTAGTAGAGAAACGATCCTACTTCTAGTGACCCGTTGCATTCAAATTGGATCTTGCACCTGTTGCATGACTCGCCCTGAATTAAAATTCGGGCTAACAGCAAAAGTCAGTTTTAACTGACTGAGGAGCAGGCGGGGTCAGGGTCACAACCCGTTTGAACGGGTTTTCGCTTTGAGCCAGGAAATTGATTTCCTGACGGTGTTGCGACGGGTACAAGATCTCAGATTCACTGCACTACACACATTATAGGTTGATGCCGCAGTCCGGCAGGATTTGCTTCAGGCGGATGACCGATCGCCTGCCCGTCCGCAACCGACAAGCCATTAGTAAAGCGATCGCTTGCCTTTCTCAAGCGCGATCGCTTATGATATTGCCACCCAAAATATTCTGTTCTGCCACCCATGAAACCCAGAATTCATGTCTGCTTATCGATCGATGTGGAAAACGCCGTCACGCTCGATCCGAACAAACCGGAGGAGTTAGAGGAAAACATCAGAATTTTGTGTGACCTACTGAATGACCTCAAAGCCTTGCTAATCCGCCAAATCTAATTTGTTCTCGACCATTGCCAATCGAGATTCTGTCGCGGCAAGCCGAGATTCCAAAGTTCTCAAACGAACTTCTAGCGACGGCTGATCTTCGCTGAGGTAGTACCGGATGGCATCGTTGACGATCGCTGTTACAGGCTTACTGGTTGTACTGCTGTAAGCCTCTAGCATTGCCCAAACGTCATCGTCATACCGAATGGTGCGTTTCTCTCGTGCCACGTCATGCCACTACTTCGACAGAGCGATCGTACCGCACAGCGATTCACCGCTTAGCGATCGTTCTGGCTGCCGACTTGCGAATCCACCTGAGTTCGACGCACGATCAGCGGCGTTGCGATCAGAGGGAAAGTCCCCTAGCCCTAGGGCGTGTCATCAATTAAGCCAGATGATAGAAGCCGCCATGTAAATCGCACTGAGAAACGTCTCTGCTAGCTTGTCATAACGTGTCGCAATCGCTCGATACTGCTTGAGCTTCGCAAAAAATT
>JAAUTJ010000679.1 GCA_012031475.1 Leptolyngbyaceae cyanobacterium SM1_3_5
CGTTTTCCGTAAAACCGTGTCGGTGCAGTAGACGAATTTGCGTCCGATTTCGGTTTCGCCGCACAAGGTCGCACCGTCGATCGATCGTCCGTCCGGCAGGGTCACGGTTTCGCCGCGCTTGAGTTTGCCGTAGAGCGGACCGGAGGGAATGCCCAGTTCGATCGCTTTTTCGACGTTGAAGCGTCCGGGCTTGTCTTTTTCCGCAACGCGATAGCCGAAGGCGGGGACACGATGTTCCAAGGCGGCACAGCCAACGGTGAATTCGTCATCTTCAAAGACGAGTCCAGGCTGGACGGTGTGTACCTTGACGGGGTAGCCGAAGTGGGTTTGGGAAAATTTTCCGGCTGCTCGAAGATAATCTTCGAGGCGAGATGGACCATAGATGTCGATGCGGCTGGGATTTCCGGCCAGTCCGCAGCTTGCCAGCAGTCCCATCAGGCCATAGATGTGGTCGCCGTGCATGTGGGTGATGAAGATGCGGGTAATTTGGCTGATGCGAACGTCACTCCGTAAAATCTGGTGCTGTGTCCCTTCGCCGCAGTCAAACAGCCAGACTTCCGATCGCTGCGGCAGCCTCAGCGCCAAGCTGGAGACGTTGCGCGATCGCGTTGGCACACCGGAACTGGTTCCCAAAAAGGTAATTTGCACAGTTGACGCTCATCAAGAATCACCTTATCCATAGTAATTCGCAGCGATTTTGGTGGGAAACATCTCATTGGAGTTGAAAGTCTCGGTGTCAGGCAGCTTGTCAAAATTTGCGGCAGCACCAGAAAGTTGCAGTAAATTAATAAAGATTTAATGCTGAGTTTTGTCAAGGCTCGATCGAAACCATCCACTCGCTCCCAAGGAGGAATTCTGTGTTCATGACGGCTTCACAAACCACATCTACCCCAGCCACCCGCTGGCTGCAAACACTACTGCGGCTGGGCAAACAGTCCTGGTGGCTGACGCTGCTGCTTTGGCTGGTGTCTCTAACTCCTGCAAAAGCCGCCGAGCTAGAGTTGCGCGTGGCGATCGAGCAGGATATCAGTTCGGTGATCGTGGGCAGTTCCACGCCTGCCGTTGTCAAAGATGCCGAAGGTCAAGTGGTGGCGCGGTTGGGAGCGAGTCAAGCCGTTGAAGCGCGGTCGGACGGCAACGGCGCAATTTTGATCGACAACGGGGAGCAAAGCTATCGCACCGGACAGCTTTGGGTTGAACCGAGCGGCGAAAGCGGATTGGTTTCGATCGGAACCCAAGTAAGCAACAGCAAATGGTATCGCGGACGAACCCTTGTCGTTCCCACGAGCAGCGGCTTAACGGCGGTCAACTACGTCGATCTTGAAGAATATCTCTACAGCGTCGTTGGCGGCGAAATGCCCACCAACTGGAGCCTAGAAGCGCTCAAAGCTCAAGCCGTTGCTGCCCGATCCTACGCCCTCTACCAGCGGCAAAGCGGAGCCAACAGCGTCTTCGACATGGGCGACACGACCCGCTGGCAGTTCTATCAGGGCGTGGAAGAAGAAGCGCCCAGCACGATCGCCGCCGTCAACGCCACAGCGGGACAAGTCCTTACCCACGAAGGTCAAATCATCAACGCTGTCTTTCACTCGTCTTCGGGCGGCCACACCGAAAACTCCGAAGATGTCTGGGTGCAAGCCCTCCCTTACCTCAGAGCCGTTCAAGACTATGACACCGACGCTCCTGTTTTTCAATGGCAAGAAACCTTCAGCGCCAACCAAATGAGCGCTCGCATTACCGGAATCGGGACGGTCTTGCGATTTGAGCCTGTGCAGATGATTAGCGATCGCGCGTCCGCCGAATGCGAGTCATCGGCAGTGCCGGAACTCGCGAAATGACAGGCGACCAAATCCGCCAAGCCCTCAACCTCCGCAGCACCTATTTCCGCATCAACCCAGAAATGGGATCAATGGCAAGCACCGAATCTGTTCCTTCTAACCCAGCCAGCTTCCAAATCGTCGGACGCGGCTTCGGACACGGCCTGGGCATGAGCCAATACGGAGCCTACGCCCTCGCCCGCCAAGGCAACAACTACCAGCAGATTCTCGCCCACTACTACCGGGATACGCAGCTTTCTCGAATCCAAGTGCGTTAGGGGTGTCGGGTGTCGGGTGTCGGGTGTCGGCAAGAGCAGGGGCGATCGCCCATCGGGAAAGCAAACAGCACGAAAGTCGCGATCGGCTTGGATGTGGCGCACATTGACACCGACGAGCAACCCCTTTGGGAGTCCCCCAGCAGCGCCTAGATCAGGATTGGAGGTGTGTGGGGATGATCCTAGCCTCCACTGGCTCGGAAACCAAAAGTAAAGCAACAGACGAACAATCCTTCACCCAAAAACAACCCCAAAGCCATGCCCGACTGGAAAACCGCCCAAAATCTCCTCTGCATCCGCCTCGACACGATCGGCGACGTGATCATGACCACTCCGGCCATTCGATCGCTCAAACACGCCCACCCAAACCGCCGCATCACCCTGATGACCTCCTCAGCCGGAGCCGCCATCACACCGCAAATTCCCGAACTCGACGACCTGATCATCTACGATTCCCCCTGGCTCAAAGCCACCGCACCCAGAGAAAACAGCCAGCCCGAATTTGAGATGATCGATCGCCTCCGCCAATCCCACTTCGACGCCGCCATCATCTTCACCGTCTACAGCCAAAACCCCCTCCCCTCCGCCTTCCTGTGCTACATGGCGAACATCCCTCTCCGCCTCGCCCACTGCCACGAAAACCCCTACCAGCTCCTCACCGACTGGATCAAAGACCCCGAACCCGAACAGTTCACCCGCCACGAAGTTCAGCGCCAGCTTGATCTGGTTGCCTCGATCGGCGCAGAAACGATCGATCCCCAAATGCGCCTAACCGTTCCGCCCCTTGCCCGTCAGCAAGTCCGCGAACTGCTCGATCGCGAGATCAAACTCGATCGCCCCTGGGTCGTCATCCATCCCGGCGCAACCGCTCCCTCGCGTCGATATCCGCCCGATATTTGCGATCGCCGCACGAAGGAGTATTCGCTGTATGGGCTAATAATTCAA
>JAAUTJ010000680.1 GCA_012031475.1 Leptolyngbyaceae cyanobacterium SM1_3_5
GCCTGTGCAGTAATCCCTGGAAAGCCCCCTTAAATCCCCCATGAATGGGGGACTTTGAGGTTCGGTAGGGTGCATTGTTGAATTTGTGGCGGGAGGTTCGATCGAGCCTCCTGTTTTGTGTGGTTTGATGTTGGGAATGTGGTTCGATCGCGGCAGCCCGGTATGCTGACAACGAAGCAGACAACACGAGAGTCGCGATCGGCACAGCTAATGCGAAGCGCTTCAACGCCACCCACAGATATGCCCTTGCGTGGGGGTGCAGGGGGAGTGCCTTCCCCCCCTGCTGGGGTTGGAGGTTTGGAGGAGGGGCAACGCCCCTAGCCTCCAATGGCTCGGAAACCAAAAGTAATTCCAACCTGAAAAAATTCATCCGCATCCGAATCAATCCGCTCACCTCAAATCGATCCAACCTCACAGCCAAGAGAATCCATGCTCACCTCAACCCACGACCTCCTCGAAACCGCCCGCCGCAACGCCTACGCGATCGGAGCCTTCAACATCTACAACCTCGAAGGCGTCAAAGCCGTGATCAACGCCGCCGAAACCACCCGCAGCCCAGCCATGCTGCAACTCCATCCCAGCGCCCTCAAATACGGCAAACTTCCGCTCGTCGCCCTCTGCATGGAGGCAGCAAAAACAGCAAACGTCCCGATCGCCGTCCACCTCGACCACAGCACCTCCGCCCCTGACATTGAACTTGCCCTCCAAGCCGGAGTGCGATCGATCATGGCCGACGGCTCCCCCTTAAGCTACGCCGAAAACCAAAAATTCACAGTGGACATGACCCGCCTCGCCCACTCTTACGGCGCAGTCGTCGAAGCCGAAATCGGTAGAATCAGCGGGACGGAAGACGGCTTGACCATTGCCGAAAAAGAAGCCAAAATGACCGATCCGGCTGAAGCCTTCGACTTTGCGCGGCGGACTCAGGTTGACTGCCTCGCCGTCACGATCGGCAACGTACACGGCGAATACAAAAGCCCGCCCCGCCTCGATTTTGACCGACTCGATCGCATCCGCCGCCTGATCGACATTCCGCTTGTCCTGCACGGCGCATCCGGCCTGCCGCCCCACATGATCAGCGAATCCATCCAGCGCGGCGTCTGCAAATTCAACGTCAACACCGAAGTCCGCCAAGCCTACATGCAAGCCCTCAAAGCCGAAATCTGCGGCCAAAGCCCCAAAGACCTGCTCGACATTGCCGGAGAAGCGATCGACGCGATGCAGGAAGTGATCACCGAAAAACTCGAACTGTTCGGCTCCGTTGGCAAAGCCTACCTGCACGAAACCCCCCACGCCGCATGGCTCGCCGCCCGCCAGTTCCGCTAATCCCGACGGTGGAAGACGCGATCGAATCTAAAATTTGCCTCAAAAACCGCCCGATCAAGCTAGACTTCTGGTTTAATTGCTCCAGCAGCAAGCAATCGTCACCTAGCCTCTTGCCGTTCAGCAGGCAGAATTTTCGATCGACACAAAACAAAGATAGAGGTTGAGCGTGGAAGTTCTGTTAGAAAGTCTGTGGGAGCAAGTCCTAGAGCGGCTGCAAGCCCAGCTTAGCCGCCCCACGTTCGACACCTGGATCAAAACCGCCACCGCAGAGCAGCTAGAAGGCGATCGCCTCACCGTCTGCACCCCCAACCCGTTTGCGCGAAACTGGCTGCAAAAATATTACGTCAAAACGATCGCAGACACCGTTCACGACATTCTCGGTCGCCCGGTCGAAATCCACTTCACCGTCCGCCAAGGTGACGACAACGGCAATCTAATGTGGCCTTTGCCCACCGAGTCGCCTGCCGACTCCAGCCATCGACCGCGATCGACCGAACTCAACACCAAATACGCCTTCTCGCGCTTCGTCGTCGGCTCCAACAACCGCATGGCGCACGCCGCCTCGCTTGCAGTAGCCGAATCACCCGGACGCGAATTCAATCCGCTTTTCCTGTGCGGCGGCGTCGGACTGGGCAAAACGCATTTGATGCAGGCGATCGGCAACTACCGCTTGGACAATCATCCCGACTCGCGAATTTTCTACGTTTCCACCGAGCAGTTTACAAATGATTTAATCGCCGCCATTCGCAAAGACAGTATGCAGAGCTTTCGCGAACACTACCGCGCTGTGGATGTGCTGCTGGTGGACGATATTCAATTTATTGAAGGCAAAGAATACACGCAGGAAGAATTTTTCCATACGTTCAATACGCTGCATGAAGCAGGCAAGCAAGTTGTTTTGGCGAGCGATCGTCCCCCCAGCCAAATTCCCCGCCTGCAAGAGCGCCTCTGTTCGCGCTTTTCAATGGGCTTAATTGCTGATATTCAATCGCCCGATTTTGAAACGCGGATGGCAATTTTGCAAAAGAAAGCCGAATACGAAAATATGCGGCTACCTCGCGATGTGATCGAATACATTGCTTCTAGCTACACCACCAACATTCGAGAGTTAGAAGGCGCATTAATTCGAGCCGTTGCCTACATTTCAATTTCCGGTTTGCCAATGACCGTTGAGAATATTTCCCCTGTTTTGAATCCGCCCAGCGAACAGGCAGAAGCCTCGCCAGAAGTCGTGATTGCGGCAGTATCAGAAACTTATAAGGTAGCGATCGAAGACCTCAAAGGCCACTCGCGCCGCCGCGAAATCAGCATGGCAAGACAAATTGGCATGTACCTGATGCGCCAGCATACTGGCCTCAGCCTGCCAAAAATTGGTGAAGTGTTTGGCGGCAAAGATCACACAACGGTAATGTATAGCTGCGACAAAATTTCACAGCTTAAAGAAACCGATCTCGACCTGGCTCGAAACTTAAGGCAACTGAGCGATCGCATCAACTTCACCAGTCAGCAACCGCGCAAATAAACGATCGCGAATTCACATTCAATCAACGTCAGTTCAATGACCTGGTGCTGCGTTGCGATTCGGTGGAAACGCCCCCTAAATCCCCCAATCATGGGGGACTTTGAAGCCTGCCGATCGATCGTCTAGACTACCTGGCAGCGAAAGGATTGTCCAACAGACGATCGCGCCCACC
>JAAUTJ010000044.1 GCA_012031475.1 Leptolyngbyaceae cyanobacterium SM1_3_5
GATCGCGCAGGCGAAAGCTGGACAAGCAGCTTCATTTGAATATGAAGCGCCCAGCATGAACGGCAAAGTGGTGATGCTCGACTTCTCCATCAAGCCGATTACAGATAACAACGGCGAAGTGGTGATGCTAATTCCTGAAGCGCGAGATATTACCGATCGCAAACAGGTCGAAATTACGTTGCGAGAACAAGAACAGTTTCTTCGCAGCATCTATGACAACGTTGAAAACTTTATTTTTGTTGTGGATGTCTTGCCAGATGGTAACTTCCACTATGTCGCTTGGAATGAGGCGGCTGAACGGCACAGCGGTCTGAGCAGCAAGGAAATTTTTGGCAAAACGCCGGAAGAAGTATTTGGGGCGATCGAAGGAGCGGGCGATCGACAACGATTGATGCAGTGCGTCCAGGAAAATCGCGCCCTGACCTTTGAAGAAAATCTAACATTTTCGGGTCGTTCAACCTGGTGGATTACGACTTACAATCCGCTTTGCGATCGAGACGGTCGGGTTCATCGCATTGTGGGTACTTCGTTTGACATTACCGATCGCAAACAGGCCGAAGCAGCCCTGCAACAAAGTGAAGCTCGCTTCCAAGAACTTGCCACCAATCTGCCCGGAATGATCTATCAGTTTCGGCGGGGAGCAGATGGATTTCAAGGCTTCACTTACGTCAGTCCGGGCTGTTTTTGATCTGCATGAAGTTTCGGCAGAAATCTTTATGAAGATAACAATATTGGCCTGGAAATGGTTCATGCAGAAGATAAAGCGCTTTTCATGCGATCGATCGCCCTCAGCGCTCAAACGCTCCAGGGATGGCAGCAGGAATATCGCATTATTACGCCGTCTGGAAAAACAAAATGGCTGCAAGGCCATTCTCAGCCGAAGAGATTAGCCAATGGTGATATTGTTTGGGATGGATTTTTAACCGATGTGAGCGATCGCAAACAGGCCGAGGCTGCGCTGGAATATCAATCGAATTTGCTGCGTACCGTGATTGATTCAAGCCCTGATTGGATCTTCGTGAAAGACTGCAACTTCCGCTATTTGCTTGCCAACCAAACGCTTGCGGCTGCGGTAGGTTTTTCGCCGGAAGAAATCGTTGGAAAAGACGATTTGGAAATTGGATTGTCGCCCGAAGAAATATTTGGCAATCCAGAAAAAGGAATTGTTGGTTTTCGCGTTGATGACCAAAATGCCCTCGCAGGTGAAGCGGTTTTTAACCCTGGCGAACCTGTCACCAGCGCAGATGGTTCATTCACCTGGGTGGAAACGCAAAAGCTGCCGCTGCGCGATCGACAAGGACAAATCTTCGGCGTTTTGGGTGTTTGCCGCGATATTACCCAGCGCAAAAGAGCCGAGGCTGCCCTGCGCGAATCCGAGCAGAATCTTCGCACCATTTTTAACAATGTTCACAACGGCTTCTTCATTCATGACCTCGACGGCACCATTTTAGATGTGAATCAAAAAGTGCTGGAGATGCATGGCGTCACGTATGAACAAGCCTTGAAAATGTCGATCGCTGACTATGGCAGTACAGACAATTCGCTTGAACAACTTTCCGGAGTACTTCGCAAAGCGGTCGCGGGCGAAGTTCAGCAGATTGAATGGAAAGGGAAAAGGCAAAACGGAACATTATTTGATGCTGAAGTCACCGTGCAAAAATTAACGCTGGGCAATCGGCCTGTCATTTTGACTAGCCTTCAAGATGTCAGCGATCGCAAGTGTGCCGAAATTGCCCTGCGACAGTCACAAGAAATGCTACAGCTTGTGATTGATACTTTGCCGCAAATTATTGGCTGGAAAGACCGCAACTCGATCTTTATGGGCTGCAACAAAAGCATTGCAAGAATCGCCGGATTTGATTCACCTGCGGACATGGTGGGCAAAAGCGATTACGAAATGCCTTGGACGCCCGAAGAAACAGCTTGGTATCTCGAATGCGATCGCCGCATCATGGAATCGGGCGTTGCCGAACTGCACATCATTGAACAGCAAACGCAAGCAGATGGAACGGTTGTTTGGCTTGATACCAATAAAATTCCGCTGCGCGATGTCGATGGCAACGTGATTGGTATTTTGTTTGCGATTGAAGATATTAGCGATCGTAAACGGCTTGAAGACGAACGCGCTCAGGCAGAAGTTGCACTGCGCTACAGCGAACAGCGATTTCGCGATGTGACGGAAGCGGCAGGTGAGTATATTTGGGAGCTAGATACGGCTGGATGCTACAGCTTTGTGAGCGATCGCGTCAAAGCAGTTAAAGGCTACGAACCTGCGGAATTAATCGGACGTTCTCTGTTTGAATGTTTGGTGGCGGAAGATGTCGATCGCACACAAATAATCTTGCAAGATGCCGTCAAGAATCGCAGCAGCTTTAAGCTAGAATGCCGTAGCGTGATTCCCTCTGGCGAAGTGATTTGGGAAGAAGTCAGCGGCATTCCACTCGTCAACAGCAATGGCGAAATTATTGGCTTTCGCGGAACTGGATTGAGCATTACCGATCGCAAACACGCCGAGGCTGCCCTGCGGCAGTCTGAACAAAATTTGCGCACCATTTTCAACAGCGTTCAAAATGGCTTTTTCTTGCATGAAGCAGACGGCAACATTATCGATGTTAACCAAAAAATGCTGGAGATGTATGGCGTTACCTATGAGCAAGCGCTAGACCTTTCGATCGCCAAAGATTATTCCAGCCCTGACAATTCACTAGAGCAAATTCCGCTGCTCTGGGAACGAGCTTTGGCAGGTGAAACGCAGCGATTTGAATGGATTGCTAGAAGACCGATCGATGGCAGCGTGTTTGACGCCGAAGTGGTGTTGCAAAAGTTGATGCTGAGCGCTCAACCCGTGATTCTTGCAAGCATTCAAGATATCAGCGATCGCAAACGCACTGAAGCGGCACTCAAGCAAAGTGAAGAACGGCTCCAACTAGCGCTAGAAGGGTCAGGCGATGGCTTGTGGGACTGGGATATGGTCGCAGGCACAACCTACTTTAGTTCGCGCTGGTTCACGATGCTGGACTATGAAGTGGGTGAGCTTCCTTGCAGCTATGCAACTTGGGAAATGCTCATTCATCCTGAAGATAAACCTGCTGTTTTCAACACTTTGCAGGCGCATATTGATCGCGATTTGCCTTATGCGCTGGAGTTTCGGATGCGATCGAAATCCGGTGATTGGCAGTGGATTGGCGGCTATGGCAAGGTAGTTGCTCGTGATGACGCAGGGCAGCCGCTTCGCATGGCTGGAACGCACAAAGATATTAGCGATCGCAAACAGGTAGAAGAAGCACTGCGACAGCAGCAAATTCAGCTTCAAACCATTCTCGATGCCGTGCCTTCCAGCATTTGGTTAAAAGATACTCAAAATCATGTGCTGCGAGCCAATGCAGCAGCGGCAGAAGTTGTTGGGCGATCTGTCGATCAAGTTGAAGGCAGATCGATTTGTGAACTGCTTCCCCAAGGAGCGGAAACTCACTATCTAGATGATCTAGAAGTGATTTGTTCGGGTCGGCCAAAACTGGGCATGATTGAACCTCAATATTTGCCTTCCGGCGAACGGCGCTGGCTACGGACGGATAAAGTTCCCTACCGCAATTCAGCAGGTGAAATTGTAGGACTGGTCGCGGTTGCCACCGACATTACCGATCGCAAACGTGCAGAAATTGCCCTGCGTGAATCGGAGCAACAACTGCGCGAACAAGCTCAGCGTGAACGCCTGCTCAATCAGTTAACTCAGCAGATTCGCAACTCGCTCGATTTTGATATTGCCCTGTCAACGGCGCTCACCGAAATTCAGGCGATTTTGGGTGTCGATCGCTGTCAGTTTGCCTGGTATTATTCCAATACAGAAGAACCCTATTGGGAAGTGATTCAAGAAGTTTGTCATTCAGGTTTGCCTGACTTGACTGGATGCTATCCGGCCTCAATGGTTGGAGTGTTAGTAAATAAACTTTTGCAGCTAGAAATGCTCTGCGTTGCAGATGTTGAAACGGTCGATGATCCGGTCTGGAAAGCGTTTGTGCAGTCGCTTCAGATGCGATCGGTGCTGATTATTCCGATGCAGATGCCGTCAGGCGCGATCGGCGTAATCTGCTGTAGTCACAGCAGCAAATCGCATCCTTGGGAAACCGATGAAATTGAACTGCTGGAAGCCGTGATGGGGCAGTTGGCGGTCGCGCTCAATCAAGCGGAACTGTATGCCCAAAGCCGCGCCAAAGCACACGAACTAGAACAAACGCTGCACCAGCTTCAGCGGACGCAAGCGCAAATGCTGCAAAGCGAAAAAATGTCGAGTTTGGGTCAGTTGGTGGCAGGCGTGGCGCATGAAATCAACAATCCAGTGAACTTTATCTACGGCAATTTGAGTTATGCCAGCGACTACATTGAAGATTTGCTGGGACTGGTGAAACTCTATCAGCAACAGTATCCTGAACCTGTTGTGGCAGTCGAGGCTCAGGCCGAAGCGATCGATCTAGATTTTCTGATTGCCGATCTGCCCAAGCTGTTAAATTCAATGAAGGTGGGAGCAAGCCGCATCCAAAAAATTGTTGCTTCTTTGCGTACCTTTTCGCGCATGGATGAAGCAGAAGTAAAATCGGTAAACATCCACGAAGGAATCGATAGTACGCTGCTGATTTTGCAGCATCGTCTCAAGAAAAGAGACGATCAAACTACGATCGAAATTATTAAGAACTATGAGGACTTGCCGCTGATTGAATGTTACGCTGGGCAGCTTAATCAGGTGTTCATGAATCTGCTTAGCAATGCGATCGATGCTTTGGAAGATGCGCTAAAAGCCAAATCAGAACTGATTCCAGCCATTACGATTGAAACGAAGCGAATCGATCAATTTGTCACGATCGAAATCACCGATAACGGACTGGGAATCCCAGAATCCGTTCAACAGCGATTGTTCGATCCATTTTTCACAACGAAACCGCTAGGCAAAGGAACGGGAATGGGGCTTTCCATCAGCTATCAAATCGTGGTTGAGAAACATAACGGTTCGATCGACTGCACGTCTTCAGAAGCGGGAACAACCTTTCACCGTTCAAATTCCTGTTTGCCCAACGAGCAAGTAAATCAGCCGTTTCGATCGCGTCCAAACTGCTGACAAGCCTGCAAAATCGAATTGGAATTTCAGGAGACGCGCCCCAATGGAGATGGACGTATGAAGCATGAATCGATCGCGTTTGCCACCCGTCAAACTGCGGCGGCTGGGCGCACAAATAGCTTTCAAGCTGATAGATTGCTCGATTTGGTTCAAGACTGAGGCGCGATCGATGAAATTCATGTCCCCACACTTGCTGACCTGCGGCGATCGCCACCGTATCTTGCAGCGCGGTCGCCTTTCGATATCCCAATGTTAATCGAGCAGACATAACTGCTTTAGTGGGCAGTGTGCCGACCATCGGCCAAATCGCGCCATCAAATTCGATCGCCTCTGCCAAATACATCAGGCCGCCACATTCGGCATAGGTCGGCATTCCCGATGCGATCGCCGCTCGGACGGATGCGATCGCCGCTTGATTCTCCGACAATTCCGCCGCAAACACTTCGGGAAATCCGCCACCGAAGTAAAGTCCTTGCAGGTTTGGCGGTGGAGATTCCGCGATCGGACTCCAAAAGCACAGTTCCGCCCCCCATTTGCGTCAGCAAATCAAGATTATCCGCATAGTAGAAATTGAACGCCCGATCGCGAGCCACCCCAACCCGAATCGAGACCCACCCATCCCCCCGTTACGAGACGCGAGATCTCGCGTCTCCCACTCCCCCGCACAACACCCCCAATCATCGGCAACAATCGGCCCCAATCAAAACCCGATCGCGCCACCTCCGCCAATCGATCGATCACCTCCCCCACCTCCAGCAATTCCTCAGTGGGAATCAACCCCAAATGCCGATCGGGAATCGCAATCTCATCCTGTCGCCGCACCACTCCAAGAATCGGAATCTCGATCGATTCAAGAGCGGTCTTAAGAATTTCGAGATGTCGATCGCTTGCCACCCGATTCAAAATCACGCCCGCCACATTCACAGCGGGATCAAAGGTACGGTAGCCGTGAACAATCGCGGCGATCGATCGAGACAGCCGCCCGCAGTCCACCACCAGCACAACAGGCAGATTCAGTAATTTCGCGACCTGCGCCGTACTTGCCGTTTCCGTTCCGCCTGCCCATCAACAAGCCCATCAACGCCTTCGACCAGAGCGTAGTCTGCATCAAAAGCCATGACGGGCAAGCAGTCTTGAACGTATTCCGGCGAGGTAAGCAGCGGATCGAGATTGAGGCAGGGGCGACCCGTGACGTAGCGGTGAAACATCGGGTCGATGTAGTCGGGACCGACTTTGAACGACTGGACGCGATGCTGACGCAAGTAAGCCAGCATCGCGATCGCGATCGTGGTTTTGCCAACGCCGCTGCTCGTGCCTGCCAGAACGATCGCCACTAAGCCGCAGCCTGTACCTTCTCGGTGTTGATGATGGCGGCAGCAACGGCCAAGCTTTCTTCATACAGAACATCTTGACCCCAGCGCTGAAGCTGTTGACCCAGCAGGAATTCAGCCTTCTGATCTGAAAGGGCGCTCACCTGCTCCATCCGGCAAGCTTGGGCACTGCCGCCTGCTTCCATCCGCATACAGCCCATCGCTTCCGAGCAAAGGATCGTGCAGCAGTTGGCGTTGTTGTCGGTCGAGGTGAGGCGCAATCCGACCAAATCGCCGGGAATTTCGCCCCAGTCGGCCATTGGGATCGCCGCAAGTTCCACTTCGATCGCCCGTCCGTTTGCTCCGGTGAAGTGGACGTGCCGCAGGTTGTAGTCGCCGCCCGTCGCAATCATCGCGGTTGGCTCCCAGTTGAGGCGGCTTGCCAACCAACCGAGGTACATCAGGGCTTGGGCAGCGTTGCCTTCTCGAAGTCGATCGCGACTCGATCGACATCCATCAGCGCTTCCCGCCGTTCAGGAGGATCGAACGCTGCTGCGGTTAGTTCCAGCCAGGGCTGGATGCGATGCCAGTTGAGGTCGGCAATGTAAGTGTCGCCTTCGATCAGGCTGCGGATTTTGAGAAATTCCGATTCCGGTTCGCTGAAGTAGCACGAGTCCATGATCATGCAGTCGCAAGCCTCGGACAGGCGGCTAAACAGTTCTTGCTCTGGGTTGGGTGTGGCTTTCCACCAAACGAACTTAGGAAGATCGCCAATCAGCAGCGAGGTAACGACATCGCCAACGCGCTCAAGGGCGGCTTTTGTGCCGCGCAGGGTGATGTATTCGCAGCAGATCAGGTTCGTGCTGCTGCGCTGGACGGGGCAATAGGCCGAAACCTGAGCCGTCACTCCGGTATCTTCACCGAGTTCGGGGCAAAGCGTGATGATGCGGCAGGGATTTTGGACGGCGATCGCATCGCTGACCGTAAAACCGCGATTGTTCGGGTTGTTCACCTGGACGCGATCGGCGGGCTGCTTGGCGAATTCTTCGCGCAGTCGATCGCGGGTTTGGGGATCAACTCGTCCGGTGATCGACAGGTCGAAGGTTTGCTGGGCTTGGACGATCGCCTGTTTGGTTTGCGGCCCGTGAATGCCGTCGATCGGCCCTGATAAAACCCCAGTGCTGCCAAAAGCTGCTGAAATTCCTCCGGCTCGTAGATCACCATGCTGAAGGTCGTGGCACGGGTTGCGCCTTTGCGATCGCCCGTCTGGTCAAACCACATCTTGCCGAGTTCTGATTCGATTTCGTCTAGCGAAATATCTTTCGGTTTTTGTAAGGCAACGAGGGGAGTGGTAATCATGGGTGAGGGTTTAAGAGATAGAAAAATGAATGAGGCTTACAGTCTGCGCCAGTAGCGGCCTTTGTCGAACAGCGATTCGGCTTCGGCAGGTCCCCAGGTTCCAGCTTCATACAGCGAGACTGCATCGGGAGCGGCAGGCGCGTCCCATGCTTCCAGAACCGGAGTCAGAATCCGCCAGGAGGCTTCGACTTCATTCGCCTCTGGTGAAGAGTGACTGGTCGCCTAACATACAGTCGATCAAAAGCCGTCCGTAAGCATCGGCATTGGCCTGACCGAAAGCGCTGGCGTAGCGGAAATCCATATCAACCGATCGCGTCCTGAGTGAATTTCCGGGCGTTTTCACCTCAAAGCGCATCGAAATTCCTTCATCTGGCTGAATCCGCAGGGCAAGCGTGTTGTTGTTCACCTGCTTGGATGCGGACTGGAACATCAAGTAGGGCACCTGACGAAAGTGAATTGAAATTTCCGATTCGCGCTTTGCCAGCCGCTTTCCCGTCCGCAGATAGAACGGAACGCCCTGCCAGCGCCAGTTATCCACATACATTTTCAGAGCGGCATAGGTGGGCGTGGTCGAATTCGGGGCGGCTCCTTCTTCCTCACGATAGCCCGGAACGGCTTTGCCGCCCATCCAGCCTTTCGTGTATTGACCCCGGACGGCAGATCGATCGATATTCTCCAAGTCCGCTAGGTGCGTCGCCTGAATCACCTTCACCTTTTCTGTCCGCAGCGAGTCCGCATCCAGTGAGTTCGGCGGTTCCATTGCCGTCAGACAAAATAGCTGCATCAGGTGGTTTTGCACCATGTCGCGCAGCGCACCAGAGGATTCATAGTAGCCCGCTCGCCCTTCCAGTCCGACCGTTTCGGCTGCCGTGATCTGGACGTGATCGACAAACTGGCGATTCCACAGCGGCTCAAAAATCGCATTCGCAAATCGGAAAACCAACAGGTTTTGGACGGTTTCCTTGCCCAAGTAGTGGTCGATCCGGTAGATCTGCTCTTCCCGGCAAACATCGCGCACAATCTTGTTCAACTGCTGAGCCGAAGCGAGATCGCGACCGAATGGCTTTTCGATCACCAATCTTTGCTTGCGGGGATCATCGAGCATTCCGGCGCGGCCTAGCTGCTGGGCGGCTTCGCCAAAGAAGCGAGGCGCAACCGAAAGGTAAAAGACGCGATTTCCGCGTGTGCCGCGCTGTTCGTCCAGACCCGCCAAGAATTCCTTCAGCTTGTTGTAGTCGTCCGGCTTGTCGATGTCTCCGGGTAAATAAAACAAGCCTTTGGCAAAATCTTCCCAGAGTCGATCGTTGCCAATCCCACCGCCAAATTCCTCGACGCCTTCGCGCATGTGTTCGCGGAAAAAGTCGTCGCTCCACTCGCGGCGGGCGACCCCCACGATCGTCAGTTCCGGCGGCAGCTTCCGCTCCATCTTCATCTTGTAAAGCGCGGGAACGATTTTGCGCTGGGTCAGGTCGCCCGTGCCGCCAAAGATCACCAAGATTTGCGGTTCAGGAATGCGGTCTTGCTGGAGGCCAATGCGGAGCGGATTTTCGAGCAGAGTCACCATAGGGCTTTTGCAGGTTTGAGGGTGGGGGTGAAAAGGGGGACGATCGAACCGTCCCCCAAAAACTACGAAACAGGCTGGAGCTTTTGACTTTTTCTTCGAGCGAATCCATCAGCGATTGGAACGGCTGCACGAACTTGTCAATGCCCTCCGTCAGCAGATCGGCCATGACGCGATCGAGATCAATATTAATGTCAGGATCTTTGAGCGATTCGATCGTTTGATACGCTTCATCCAAATTGGACTCGACGCGATCGGCTACGTCGCAGTGATCGGCGCAGGCATCGATCGTTTGCGGCGGCAGGGTGTTGACGGTATCCTGTCCGACCAGTTCATCGACATACATCACGTCGCTGTAGGCTGGATTTTTGGTGCTGGTGCTTGCCCACAGGAGGCGTTGAACATTGGCGTTCTTTTCGGCCAAGGCTTTCCAGCGATCGCCACTCACAATCTCTTTATACTTCTGGTAGGCGATTTTGGCGTTGGCGATCGCCACTTTGCCCTTCAGCGCAACCAGCTTGGCCTGCACTTCCGGCAGATCAGCGACCTTGATTTTCTCATCAAGCTGCGCGTCGATCATGTTGTCGATGCGGCTGAGGAAGAAGCTGGCAACCGAGGAAAGTTTGCTGACATCTTTGCCTTCCGCAACTCGCGCTTCCAGTCCGTGAATGTATGCCCAAGCGCAATTGACGTAGCTTTCGACCGAGAACAACAGCGTAACGTTGACGTTGATCCCCGCTGCGATCGTCGCTTCCACAGCAGGAAGTCCCGCTTCCGTGCCGGGAATTTTGATCATCACGTTGTCTTTGCCGATCGCCTCGTAGTACCGCTGCGCTTCTTTGATTGTGGCTTCGGTGTCGTGGGCGATCGTCGGCGGCACTTCGATACTGACGTAGCCATCGAGTCCGTCAGTTGCATCGTAGACCGGACGCAGAGTGTCGCAGGCGTGGCGGATGTCGTCAAAACCAGCGATTCGTAGATTTGGTAGGTCGGTAAGCCTTCACGGATTCCGGCTTCGATGTCTTGGTCGTAGATGGCATTTCCGGCGATCGCTTTCTCAAAAATGGCCGGATTCGACGTGATCCCGCAGATGCCTTGCTCCTCGACCATCTTTTCAGTTCGCCCGACTGAATTAGATCGCGAGTCAGATTATCCATCCAGATACTCTGACCGTACTGTTTGATTTCGAGTAGATGATTTGTCATTTTTACCGTCCTAAAATTGCGCTTTAATTTTGTGAAGCCATCAGGTCTTTTTCTTGCTGTTCGCGGGCGCGGTCTTGAATAAATGATTCGACTAAGGCCACGTCTTCTTTGCTGCCGATGATGAGAGGAGTTCGAGTGTGGATGCGATCGGGAACGACATCCATAATTTCTTGTGTTCCTGTACTGGCGCGGCCTCCAGCCTGTTCCATCAAATAGGCCAGCGGTGCAGATTCATACAGCAATCGCAGCTTGCCTTCGGGCTTTTTCACCGTGCCGGGATAGAGAAATACGCCGCCCTGAAAGAGAATTCGATGGAAATCTCCGACTAGCGCACCGCCATAGCGAGCCGTGTAGCCCTCATGTCGATGAACGTAGCGAATATAGTCGCGAATCGACTCATCCCACTGCCAGAAATTGCCCTCATTGACGCTATAAACTGGCCCGTGATCGGGGACGCGAATGTTCTCATTCGAGAGAATAAATTCGCCCAAACTCGGATCAAGCGTGAAGGCATGAACGCCCTGCCCGATCGAATACACCAGCATCGTACTGGGACCAAACAGAATGTATCCGGCTGCGATTTGCTTGTGGCCGTCCTGCATCAAGTCTTGGGCTTTGCCGTCGAGGTCGTCGCCTTCCTGCTTGCGAATGGCAAAAATCGCGCCGACGTTGAGGTTGATATCGAGATTTGAGGAGCCATCGATCGGGTCATAGAGCAGGGTGTAGCGGCTGGTCGGGCAGTTTTCCGAGATGTAGTAGGGGTTTTCCATCTCTTCGGAGGCCAGTCGGCAAATCAAACCGCTTTGCTCAAACGCCGAGATAAACACCTGATTGGCGTAGAGATCCATCTTCTTGACGGATTCGCCCTGAACGTTCGTGCCGCCTGTGAATCCCAAGGCATCTTCAACCAGTCCGGCTTTCGTCAGCCGCCGCGCAATCAATTTTCCGGCCAGCGCAATCCGATTCATGATCGCACTGAGGTCTTGCGCTTCGGGCGAAAAGCTATGGAGTTGCTGAAGGACATGGCGATCGAGCGTCGTACAGTCTCGATCGAGCGCCAAATCATGGCTGAGTGCGTCCGCTTCTTGCATGATGCCGTTTCTCCCCAAAGCAGTTTGTAGTGTGGCGATCGTCCGTAATTCGTCCCTTGACAAATATGACGAGATTGATCTGCGTACTGCTTCTATCTTAGGAAGGCATTTGCGGATGCTGCCTGAACTTTAGGCCATCTATAGAAAGGGGTTGGGTCGAGACGTGAGATCTTGCAGTTGAGACGCGAGATCTCGCGTCTGTACGGTGATCGTGGAGATTGGCAGGCTCAAGTTCTGGGTAGTTATGCGCCTGCATGGAAAATGCTGGGTTGCTTTTCGTAGGTGTTTGTGAAAGAACTGGGTGAGTTCGTGCCAAGCATCTTCTGCCGCCGTCGGATTGTAAGAAGAACGTTCGTGGCAGAAGAAGCCGTGATTGGCATCGCTGTAAACTTTCAGCGTATATTCTTTGTCAAGCTGCTTGAGGCACGATTCAATTTGTTGAATGCGATCGCTTGAGATAAATGGATCAGTCCCGAGCAGCGCATGCTCGATCGCCAAAGTCATAAACTGAACAGAAGTATTCTAGTTGCAGCGATGAGAAGTGTTAACCGGAATAATCGCAATGTCACCAATATTGCGCGTCGCTTTGCATCGCTTTCCCTCTAGCCAGCGATCGCCCGACAGATTACAGTCTTGTTCTGCGGACGGGCAGGGAAGCGCCAAAGCGATCACGTGCATCGTGTGATGATGCTCAGCAATGTCAAACTTTGGCTGCTGATAAAGCGTGAGATGAATGTTGCTCCAGTTTGAACTGGAAAGAACTGCCGATTTGGGCAATAGCGAACCTGCGGCATTGTCTTGACGATAGTCAATCACCCTGGTAGTCTGCTCTGTCAGGCTCATCTTGATCTGTCAATTTGATGTGCCGATCGATGGGATTTTCTATTATTTTAACTGTCGTTCGATCGAAAGGCTCGATCGCTTTGTGCCGCGCTTCCTCGATCGCAAATGGGGATTAGAGCAGTTCTAATCCCCAGCTAGGTTAGATCAATTTGACGGTGCGAAGCACATAGTACAGCCCGATCGCCAATCCAAACGCGCCACCCAGCAGCAGAAAATATGAAATCACGCCAGACATCTCCTTTTCTCCCAGATACTTTCACAATTATTAATCGAATTGGGAATCAAGTAAAATCAGCACGGGGTTGGACGATCGCATTTTGTGAAGTCAGTTTTGTGAAACCAGCATGAAATCAGTCATTTCCGTTGAACTGCCGCAGCAGGCGTATGACATCACCGTTGCCTCTGGCGGCTTGGCGCAGTTGGGGCAGTGGATGCAGCCTTTGAAACTGGGGCAAAAAGTCTTAGTGGTTTCAAGTCCGCCCATTTGGAAGCACTATGGACAGGCGGCGATCGATTCGCTCCTCCAAGCTGGCTACACAATCGAATCTTGTCTGCTGCCCGCAGGCGAACGCTACAAAACGCTGGCTTCAATTCAGAAAATTTACGATGCGGCGTTGGCAATGCGGCTAGAGCGATCGTCTACGATCGTGGCGATCGGCGGCGGCGTGATTGGCGACATGAGCGGGTTTGCGGCTGCAACTTGGCTGCGCGGCATTCATTTTGTGCAGGTTCCGACTTCTTTGCTGGCGATGGTGGATGCGGCGATCGGCGGCAAAACCGGAGTCAATCATCCGCAGGGCAAAAATCTGATCGGGGCATTTCATCAGCCGCGCTTGGTGCTGATCGATCCAAATGTCTTGACAACGCTGCCGCCTAGAGAATTTCGGGCAGGGATGGCGGAAGCGATTAAATATGGCGTGATTTGGGATGCCGATCTGTTTGCTCAGCTTGAAGCCGCGCCTCGGCTGGATCAGTTGCGCTACCTGTCGGCAGAGCTATGTCAGGAAATCTTGACACGATCGGCACAAGCCAAAGCCCACGTCGTCAGTAAAGACGAAAGGGAAGCGGGGCTGCGGGCAATTTTGAACTACGGGCACACGATCGGCCATGCAGTCGAAAGCTTAACCGGATATCGCGTTGTCAATCACGGCGAGGCGGTGGCGATCGGCATGGTCGCAGCGGGACAAATTGCCGTCAAGCTGGGCTTGTGGGATCAGGGCGCTTGCGATCGCCAAACGCGCCTAATTGAAAAAACAGGTTTACCGACGCAACTGCCCGTCTCCCTTGACATTGACGCAGTTCTGGCTGCACTGCAAACCGATAAAAAAGTTGAGGCGGGGAAAGTGCGATTTGTTTTGCCGAATCGGATTGGGGAAGCGGTCGTCACGGATCAAGCAGATGGGGAGACGATTCGATCGGTACTGACGAAAATGCAGCCTGCATAATGTCAAGCAGCGCGGGAGGTATGCCTAAAGGCATAGGTCGCAAAGTAGAAGGCAGGCGATCGCAACCTCTCTAAAGTTGGAGGAGTTTACCCTCGAAAAAGGACAAAAGCAGGTGAATCGACTGAAATTCGTCTCCATCGCTGCAATTCTGGCAGGATGCACGGCATTTGCTTCTGTACTCTTGCCCGCGATCGCTCAGAATCCTCAACCCCCCGGATTTGATTCACCCACTCCTGGACAGCAGCAGCCCGCTCCCTCGCCGACCACTTCTCCGACTACACGGCCTCCTGGCAGCGCCACGCCGACTCCTTCTCCGACCGTTTCCCCCACTGCTACACCCTCTCCGACCACAACGCCAAACGACTCGGCCTTCTCCGACACCTACTGTCACGCCGACAACTCGGCCTTCTCCTTCTCCCACTGTCACGCCGACTCGCCACCCTCACCCACCCCAACCCTGCACCGCCGAATACTTCTTCGCAAACGCTGGGCGAACTGCTGCAAGCGGCTTCAAGCGCGGGTCAGTTCCGCATTCTGGCACAAGCAGTGCAGGCGGCAGGCGTGGGTGGAACCTTGGCACAGCAAGGCGGGCAGTTCACCATTCTGGCTCCGACTGATGCCGCCTTTAACGCGCTGCCTCCGGGTACCCTAAATCGCCTGCTGGAGCCGCGCAATCGAGCAGTGCTGGGTCGTCTGCTGGCCTATCATGTGGTTCCCGGTCGAGTCACCTCCGGTCAACTGCGGACAGGCGCTGTGAGAACGCTGGGCGGCGGCGTGGCCGTTCGCGTTACGCCTGGACGGATCATCATCAACGATGGCAGTGTGGTTGCACCGGATCTGATCGCTCGCAATGGTGTCATTCATGGTGTCAGCCGCGTCTTGATGTCGCGAGAACTGCGGAACGAAATTTCGCGCTTGCGGTAAGGAGTTTTGGGGGTCGGGGGTCGGCACAGTCGATCGCTCGATTCCTAACCTCGATCGCTCCTTGACAAAAGCAGGGCAGATCGTCATCGATCGACCTGCTAATTAATCAGTAGGTAG
>JAAUTJ010000045.1 GCA_012031475.1 Leptolyngbyaceae cyanobacterium SM1_3_5
CAATCAAATCCTCAATGGCAAAAACGCGATGCCTGCTTTCAAGGGTCGCCTTAAGCCAGAGCAAATCGAAGACGTAGCGGCCTATGTCTTGGCACAAGCTGAAAAAGGCTGGTAGTTGGCCGCTGTTCTCAAGGGAAGCGAGAAGATGAGCATGAGACGATCGATCGGTTTCGCTATCAGTGTTCTAATGCTAGTGCTAAGCTGCATCACTCTCGCTTGGGCAGATTCAGCCACAGAAAGCTCGATGCAAACTGGAACAACCGCATTTCAGGCTGGAGATTTCGCCGCTGCTCTAACAGCCTTTTCACAGGCGATCGATCAAGACTCTAGCTCGGCAGCAGCTTACGGCAATCGCTGCCTCACCTACATTCAGCTTAATAGCTATCCGCAGGCGATCGAAGATTGTAACCAGGCAATTGTACTCAATCCTAAGCTCGCAGAAGCCTACCTCAATCGCGGCTTGGCTCACTACCGACTGGGGCAGGCAGCGGCGGCGATCGAAGATTACAGCCAGCTTTTACAACTGACGCGATCGGACTATCGTGCCTACTATAATCGCGGCTTGGCAAGAGTCGAACTGGGTCAGTATCGAGAAGCCCTGGTGGACTATGGCGAAGCGCTACGCCAAGCTCCCCTGCTCGATCGCGTCACGCAAGCCGAGATTCATACTGATCGTGGGCTAGTCCTGCTTATGCTCAAAAATCCGCATAGTGCCGTTGCCGATTTGACCCAGGCGATTCACTTTAACCCAACTGATCGAGCGTACTATAATCGCGCCTGTGCCTGTCAGCAGCAGGGCAATCGCGGTGGTGCAGTCCGCGACTTTAGCGAAGTGATTGCTCGTGTCCCCGATTATGCTGAAGCCTACTGGAATCGTGGACTGTTGCTTTACCAGCAGGGCGATCGCGACCAAGCCATTGCAGATTTACAGCAGGCGGCTCGCTATTTTGGTGAACGTGGAGAAGCGATCGCACACCAGCAAGTGCTGAATTTATTAGACAAGCTGCAAGTTGTTGAGGCTGCTCTTGTTTAGCTTTATCTTTACCATCCAACGATCTTGATCTACCCGATTCATCTAAGACAGGTCGTCTTTTTTCAAACAAAAGACGACCTGCTACCATGATGCTGCTTTTGCTTGCTGAGAGCATTTTCAAAAGTGCTTCGGGTTTTTTAACCTGCAAGGCGGCTTCAAGTCGATCGCTTACCTCAAGAAGCGCTGACAGGAAACGGCTCTAGGCAGTTTGAAAACCAAAAAGCGTTTGATGTGCAAATTGGTTTTCAAGGCAGGACTGGTTGATATTGCTGGCGTAATTGATCGAGAATTTCGATCGATTTGCCCTCAGTAAATGTCTTGCTCAATAGATCGATCGCAAAATCACCTTGAACAGTCAAATCATTCATCTTGTTCCAATCATTAGCAATCATGACGACAATCAATGCATCACCTTTGACCGAAGCGAGTGAACCGAATGACACGATCGAGTTTGCTGTAGATACCGCGCTAAGCGAATCAAATTCTCAATTTAGCGTTAGGGGCGCGATCGACTACGATGAGGCGAACCGATATGAGATGGCAAGCGGCACTTTGCTGATTGATGCAACCGAAGACGTTGATCTCTACAAAGTTGATCTCCAAGCAGGCGACACAATTAAGGTGGATGTTGATTCGCGGCAGCTAGCACTTGCGGGCGAATTATCAAGTGGAATTGATGGTCAACTGCGAGTTTTTGATGCAGCCGGAACTGAATTGGCTTTCAGTGATGACGATCCGGCTCCGGATGAAGTTTTTCTGTCTGAAGTCGATCCCTACTTGGAGTTCACCGCACCTACGGATGGTTCCTATTACGTTGGCGTCAGCATCTTCAACAATAACTTTTATAATCCACTTGCTCCCGGCTCCGGCAGTGGTTCTACCAGCTTTGCACCCCTGACATTTGTGCCGCTTACAACGGGCGAATATGTCCTCAATGTTGATCTCAATTCGGATGCGAACCCAGCCGCGACGGTGATTCCAGGCAGCACAAGTGCGGGTACGATCGTCTCCCTCCAATCTTATGCGGCGGCCTACAATACCGATTTCTTCACATCAGATTTCAGCATCATTGCGCCTGCCGCCGTTGAAAATTTGGAATCAGGAAGTTCAGCACTGGTTCTCGCCCTGCAAACGACTGGCGAAATTCCAGAAGGCGGATTGGAGGTGTTCGTCAACAGCGATCGCGACCTCACCGAACTGTTTGTCACCAATCCCACTAGCGGCAACAATTTAGCTTATTTGCCGTTCAGTCGCGGCGGACAGGTTTTGAGTCCCATCCTGGATGCAAACGGTCGAACAACAGGCTTTAAGTTCCGCATTGATGACCCCAATGCCGTTGTTTCTTTACCGATCCGCAATGACGGAGTTGCCAACGATCCAAAAGAGATTAACTTCTTTGTTGAGCCTGCCGCTGGCTATCAAGTGAACAGCAATGCCGATCGCGCTGAAACCACTATTTACGACACTCTAGATCAAGTTCCCCCTGCAACCGTCACGCCTGAAGTCAGCTTTACCGCCAGCAAAACCAGCTTCGTGGAATCTGAAGGAGACGCAATCGCCCTCACCTTCAGCCTCAGCGAACCACCGCCACCCGAAGGCGTTTTGGTTCTCGTTCAGGCCGAGGCGCTCAGACCGTTTGCCGACTTTAATGCGATCGCAGACTTTGATCTTGCCAACACTCGCGTTGTGGGTGGCGTTTTTCCGATCGACAATCCCGCTTCTAGTGGATTCTACTTTAAGATCACCGCTCAAGTTGCCGCCATCCGACTGCCCATTGCTCAAGACGATGTATCAGAAGGTCTTGAAGAGGTGACGTTGGTTTTCTCTGCTAGCAATGGCTACACCGTTGACCCAGAAGCTAGCAAGGCTACGCTGACGATCGCTGATGATCCAACCTCTCAGATTCAAGTCAGCCTCGCCACTGAACCCGACACGCTAATCGAATTGGAAGCGACCGTTTCCACCCACACCTTCACGCTGAGCGCCACACCACCTACTGAGGGTGTCACTGTGTTTGTCAATGCACCGAATCTTGATGAGTTTGATATCGACGGCATCGACATCACTGGAGGCAGCATCATCGCAGCGACCGACACCGGATTCGCGTTCAACATCACCGATCGCCAAGCCGTGATCAGCCTGCCTGTCGCCAATGATGCAGAAACCGAAGGACTGGAAACCGCTACCTTTTCACTCGAAGCAGGTGAGGGCTACCAGATCGACCCCAACGCGAATTCCGGCACATTTACGATCGCAGACACCTCCGACCAGCTACCGCTGAGCGAAACCGAAGCCAACGACACAATTCCCCTTGCATTTGCCACCGAGTTAAGCAGCAGCAATCCGCTGTCGATCTTCGGCGAAATTGCCGCTCATGGGGAAGGAGCGGCAGCCGTCGATGCCTCTGAAGATGTAGACTTCTACAGCTTTGAACTGCAAGCAGGCGAAACCATTTCGATCGACGTGGATGCGATTGAATACTCGCTGCCTGGATTTGACGTTCCCCAGCAGCTTGATTCAGATCTGCGCCTGTTTAATGCAGACGGTGAAGAATTGGCGATTGCCACTGCTGCGCCTTTAAGCTTCACAGCGGCAACAACCGGAACTTACTTTGTCGGCGTTGGGCAAACAGGCAATACCATCTACGATCCGTTCGCGTCCGGCAGCGGCAGTGGTCGGGTCGATCCGGATGTGGGAATCAACACGGGAGCCTATACGCTCAATCTTTCAGTCAGCGCTGCGGGCGATCTGCTCGACCTGCGGAACCTAAACGCCGAAACGGTCAGAGTCAACATTCTTGACAAGCTGACCGAAGCCGCATTCGTCAATGTCGTTGGCTTCTACGAAATTGAAGACGCCAGCGGCACGGTGATCGATCCGCTGACGGGAAATCGTGTCAGTCCGGGCGATCGCGACTACACACTCGCCGCAGTCCGCCGCAGTCAGGTCAGTGAGGATGGCATTAGCTTTGGCATCCGCGAGACCGAAGCCGTTGTCACGAGCCTCAAAGGTGGCAAACTCTACGCGCCGTTCATCATTGCCAACGGCACGGTTGAGCAGGTTCTAACTGCGAATGAAAAACCCGATGTATTCTTCGATTTCACAGCCGCGAACCTCGATGGATTCGATCATGTCCAGCAACTAGCACCAAACCAGTTTGCTTTTGAAGACCTGCGCTTTGGCGGCGATCGAGACTTCAACGACGCTGTTTTCTCCGTTCAACTTGAGCCGATCGCCTAGCGCGATCAAGGTCACGCTCGACTGATCTGTTCATTTGGGATTCAGTCGAGCGATCTGTCCAGCGAATACTTCCAAAGATTGTGAAATTGTGTTTGTGTTAAAGAATCTACAAGCCTTCACAAACTAGCGCACGGCGAGGAGGATGCGATCGTCAAATCGCTGCCAGATCGTGCTGACTTCTCGAAATCCTGCTTCTCGGAGTGCTGCTTCATGAATCGCGAGTGTCGGTTCATTTTCAGTAAATCGAGGTTGGAAGCGTCGGTGTCTTTCTGCTAGCAACTCTTTGAGTTCTGCCTCTTGCTCGATCGCCTCCCACCAGTGTTCCCAATCCTCCTGATTTCCGACTGAAAATGCCTGCTCTTTTTGCTGTGTCTGCACTGCTTTTGCCAAGCGCTGAAACATACCAAGGTGTGATGGAAAGTAGAGGTGATCGCCGTTCAAAAACACACCGCCCGGACGGATTATCTGGCCGAGCTTCTGGTAGAGATGCACCAGTCGATCGATCGGCAACCAGTGTAGTGCTGTGGTCGTCAAAACTGCATCAACCTGGATTTCACCAAGCTGCTCTAGCCAATCATCCTGCGTCAAATCTGCCTCAATCCAACGCAGTCGATCGCCCATCGTTCCTAACACACCTTGCCCGATCGCCAGCAAAACCGGATCGTAATCGATCGCGATGCAGTTCGCTTGCGGAAATCGATTCAATAAACGCTGACTAATTGCGCCAGGGCCACAGGCCAGATCGATCGCAGTAAATGATTTGGGGAGTAGGTAAGCAATTGTATCCAGCATCACCTGAAACCGCTCTTCTCGATACGGTAGATAACCGCTTTGCTGTGCGTCCCAACGTTCAAGCCAGTGCTGCCAGTTGATTTTAAGCAGGTTGTTTGTCATCGTTTTGCAGGTTGGATGAATGATTTGCGATCGCGTGGATGGCTAGGAAGCTGAGCAGCGATCAACTGTTGTGAATAAGGGTGTTGTAATTTGCTCAAATCGAGAGAATCGATCGATTCGACGATCGCACCTTTGTACATGATGGCAAATCGATCGGCAAGATAAGCAACGGCAGCAAGATCGTGTGTGATGAATAGATAGGACAGATGAAACTGTTGCTTCAAATCCAGCAGCAAATCTAGAATTTGGGCTTGAATCGTCATATCCAAGCTGGAAACAGGTTCATCGAGAACAATCAGTTTTGGCTTGAGCGCGATCGCTCGTGCGATCGTGACGCGCTGCAACTGTCCACCGCTGAACTGATGCGGATATTTGTCAGCGTCAGCAGCCGTTAAACCGACTGTTTCTAACAATTGAATCGTTTTTTCGGCTGCTTCAATAGCAGTGAGATCAAGATAGTTGCAGATTGGTTCACTTATGATTTCTTTGACTCTAAATCGCGGATTTACTGCGCTGAAGCTATCTTGAAAGACAACTTGAATTTCGCGGCGGAGCGATCGCAACTCCTGCGGCCTTAGCCGACCAAGTTCCTTTCCCTGAAACCAAATCTCGCCGCGATCGGGCTTTTCTAAGCCGAGAACAATGCGGCCTAACGTACTTTTTCCTGCCCCGCTTTCACCCACGATACCTAAGCAGGTTCCGGGCGAAAGTTCGATCGAAACATTTTGCAGGGCGAGAATGAGTTGCGTTTTGCCGCTCCAGCCTAATCGCAAAGCATAAGTTTTAGAAACGTGACGCACGGATAACAAACTCATCGTCGTTCTCCTAGGCGATGCGTCAGTCTAGAAGCGAGGAGCGATCGCGTGTAGGAATGCTGCGGAGAATCAAATAACTGCTCGACGCTGGTTTGTTCAACAAATTCACCATTCCACATTACGGCGACGCGATCGGCAAGCTGAGCAATTACGCCCAAGTCGTGCGTGACTAACAGCATGACGCAGTTTGTTTGCTGCTGAAGCTGCTTGACTAACCTCAAGATTTGCATTTGTGTAATCACATCTAAAGCCGTTGTCGGTTCATCGGCAATTAATACTTGGGGCTGCAAGGAAAGCGCGATCGCAATCATCACTCGTTGCAGCATTCCGCCGCTCAGTTGAAATGGAAATTGCCGCAGCACTCGTTCAGGATTGGGTAACCCAACTGCGATTAGCTGTTCAGTCGCGATCGATTGGGCAGCGGCGTTTGTGAGCGATCGATGGGATAGCAAAGTTTCGATGAATTGGCGTTCGATCGTGGCGATCGGATTAAAAAGCTGGCCGGATTTTGGAGAATCATGCCAATTTTCTGTCCGCGAATTTGTCGAAGTGCAGCCGCATTGAGTCCGATTAGTTCTTGCCCTAAAAGCTGAGTGCTGCCCTGCACTTTTGCACCTTGCAGCAGGCCGAGAATCGATAGACAGGTGGCGCTTTTGCCGCTGCCGCTTTCGCCGATGATGCCCAAAACTTCTCCAGGTCGAAGTTGAAAGCTGACGTTTCGCACGATCGGTCTTGCCGCAAATGCAACCTGCAAGTTATTCACAGTGAGAACAGCTTTAGCCATTTTGCAACTTGGTTTTTAGCGTTTCAGCTTGCACTTGCTTTTCCATGCGTGGATCAAGTACATCCCGCAGCACGTCACCGACAATGTTAAAGCCGAGTGTTGTGATAAAAATCATCAAACCGGGATAGAGCATCAGTTGCGGCATGAGGCGAAAAAAGCTGCGTCCATCGTTGATCATCGCTCCCCATTCCGGCGTCGGTGGCTGAATGCCCAACCCTAAGAAAGATAAGCCTGCAATGTGCAAAATGATGTGGCTAATATCGAGCGATGCGAGGATTGCAAGTTCGGCGATCGTGAACGGCAAGATATGCCGAAACATAATTGCTGAGCGATTCGTTCCAGATACGATCGCTGCCTGAATGAAATCGCTTTCCTTCACGCTTAAAACGCGGCTGCGAACGATGCGCGCATAGCCCGCCCAGTGCGTAATTGTGAGCGCAAAAATCAAGTTATTGATTCCGGCTCCTAAAATGCCGACGATCGCTAGCGACAAAATTAAAGCAGGAAAGGCGAGAAACACATCACACAGCCGCATTAGCCAAGCATCAACTTTGCCACCCACATAGCCTGCAATTAAGCCAACAATTAAACTTAAGAGAGTTGTAAATGCAATCACAATCAGAGAAATTGATAGCGATACTCGCGAGCCATAAATTAAGCGAGACAAAATGCAGCGACCAAGATGATCGGCTCCCAAAGGGAAAGTTGCACTGGGTGGCTGAAGTTTTTGCATCAAATCAACTGCTAGGGGATCATGGGGCGCGATCAGTGGAGCAAAGATTGCCGTTAGGACAACGATCGCAATCAAACTCAACCCCAACCAGGCCAGTTTGTGATCCAAAATTTTTTGCAAAATTGCCATAATTAAACTTCTTGTTTGCCAAATCGAATGCGTGGATCGAAATAGCTATAGGTCAAGTCAACAATGAGATTGATTACGACGAATAGCACTGCAATTAAGCAGACATAGCACTGCACGATCGGATAGTCGCGATTGAGAATCGACTGCACGGCAAATCGTCCTAATCCTGGCAGTGCGAAGACATTCTCGACAATCACTGCGCCCGATAAAAGATGAGCAAAACTTAATCCAAAGACGGTAACAACGGGCAACAGTGCATTTTTAAGCGCATATTGAATCACAACCAGTCGCTCTAGCAGTCCTCTGGCTCTGGCATACAGCACGTAGTTCTGACCCAAGCTTTCGAGCATACTGCCGCGCAATAAACGAGCATAAACCGCAGCAGGTGCCCAAGCCAGCGTGATCGATGGCAACACCCAATCCGCGATCGAACCGCGACTGGTAACCGAAAACCAGCCCAGCTTGAAGCTAAACAAATAGAGCAGCAAAAATCCCAGCCAGAAACTCGGCATCGCCACGCCAATATAAGCAAATACCCGACTAATCTGATCGAGAATACTATCGCGATACAGCGCGGCGATGATCCCTAGCGGTAAGCCGATCGCAAAAATCAGCGTCGTCGCACAGGCGGTCAAAATTAGCGTCGTCGGAACGTAGTGCATCACTTCTTGCAACACAGGTTGATTGGTGACAAACGATCGCCCAAAATCCAATCTCAAGACGTGCCAAAGCCAATCGAAATACTGGATGGGAAGCGGGCGATCGAGTCCGAGTTTTTCCCGCATGGCGGCGATCGCTTCGGGTGTGGCTGGCGTATTTGCCACGCGCAACACAACTGCGGCTGGATCGCTGGGCATCAACTGAATCATCAAAAACGTGACGATCGAGATTCCCAGCAGAACCGGAACCAGTTGCAAGATCCGCCTGAAAACATAGTGGTCAGTGAGTTTCACAGTCAAGAAATTTGCGGTGGGTTGAAGATGGTTTGCTCTCACCCCTCACCCCTAGCCCCTCTCCCTGAGGGAGAGGGGGATCGATCCGGATCGGTGGTTTAGTTCTCCTTCTCCCCAGGGAGAAGGGGCTAGGGGATGAGGGTTATATTCAGGACTTACTGAGTTTGCCTAGCGGTACTTGATTGGCCTGCGGCATGAATTCAAAGCCACCGAGATCTTTGTGCATCACGGCGATGTTCGTTGAATAGGAAATCGGCAGATAGACCGCCTGTTCGTGCAGCGTCGTCAGAATGTCGCGATAAAGCTGCTGGCGAAGGGTTTCCTCAGTTGTAAGCAGCACTTCACCGATTTTGCGATCGATCTGCGCCTTCATCGGCAATTCTTTTTGAGCCGCGTAGTCGGCATGAGACGGAACGCGCATCGAGGATACCATCGCTTGCGGCTCGTAAGGTGGCCCCCAAGTGTCGTTGAAGATCAAGTTAAACTCACCGTTGGCTTGGCGATCGTTCCACGCTTGTTCTTCTTCACCCAGCAGTTTGACATCAATGCCGACTGTTTTCAAATCAGCTTGAACGGCTTCTGCGATCGCTTTGTCCACATTGTTTTCGCCGCTAAACGATAGATCGAGCGTCAAAGGTTGACCGTCTTTTTGACGAATCGCTTGACCTGAAGGCTGCTGCCATCCGGCTTCATCAAGCAGGGTTTTCGCTTGATTCACGTCATAGGTGTAGGGTTGCAGGCCAATATCGGCATACGGTACTTCAGTCGAAAAGTAAGTGTCGGCTTTCTGTTCGGTGTTGTAGAAGATGGCGGAAATAATCGCATCTTTGTTCACACTACGATTAATCGCTTGCCGCACCTTGACATCTTGAGTGGGGCCACGACCAGTATTGATGGCGATCGCCCGCGTGTTCAACGGCGGCGACACCTCAGCACTGTACTGCCCAGAATCGCGCAGTTGCTTAAACGAGTCAAGACTGATTTCACCATTGCCATAGATCAAATCAATTTCGTTGTTCTCAAACGCCAGCACTCGCGTTTCGCCATCGGGAATAATCTTGACCGTCACCTGTTCTAATGCAGGCTTGTTGCCCCAGTAATTCTCATTGCGCTTGAAGACGGCCTGAGCGTCTTTTTGATAGTCGGACAGTACCCAAGCTCCCGTCCCGATCGGCGCTTTGATGCCTTCTGCGGTTGTGCCGCTGTCGGGAAAGGCTTTTGGAGAGAGGAAGCGAACCGGGCGAATCAGCGTTAGTTCCTGTAGGGCTGGGTAATACGGCGTCTTCAGATACATCTGCAAGGTGCGATCGCCCTGAGCTTCAACGCGATCGATCGCCGCAATCAGTCCCAGCCAATCATGCTCTTCACGGTTCTGCAAAACCTGATCGAAGTTAGCCTTAGCAGCGGCAGCATTAAACGGTGTGCCGTCCGAGAACTGAACGCCTTCGCGTAGTTGAAACGTAATTTGCTTTCCATCCGGCGAAACTTCCCAACTTCCGCTAGTGCAGGCTGAATTTTGCCGCCGCGATCGTAGCTCACCAGCGGCTCGTAAATTAAGTCTTGAGCAAACATCTGACTGGGGCCATACAGATGCGGATTGAGCGGTCCAACATCTTGCGACCAAGAAAACGTCAGATTGGGATTTTTGGCCGTTTCAGATTGTGGATTGGGCTGCGTGCAGCTTGGCAAAATGATTAGAGTCGCAACCGCAACCGCCAGTAGCAGCCGAACGAAAAATTTCTTCATGAAGCGATTACTAAGTTGATGTTTCACCTCAATCGCCAAAACAAATTTGCGCGATCGAGAAAGCAAACGAGCAGAACGATGAATGAGTCGAAAAGAGATTTTTCTACCTCATCCGCAGTGCTGTCCAACGCCAAAGATTACCACTTCAATTGACGGTAAAACAATCCAGGGGGGAGGGATAAGTTGCGAATCAAGACTAAGCTTTACTATTTCTTAAGACAAATCTTTTCTTCAGAACTATTACGGTAGTAGATTCGATGCTGTAGCTTTATAAACATCTCCCTCACGCTTTAATACTTACTATGAAAAACTGTAAGCATCGGCGATCGTTCCGGTTCTTCTAAAAGCAATTTGAGCAAGTTTCGACGCAATTTAACCTGCTTTATTAAAGTGAAGCAGTCACATCTCGATCGCATTTAATGGCGCTATCTGCTAGATTGACGGCTATCAACCCCAAGGCGGTGCGGGCGGCTATTTAACCAACACCGGACAAGACGATCCGATGGGCTTTTACACTCGCTTCTACGACACCTCTGGCTGCGATCGCTGTGTGGGCAGAATGCCCATCTTCATCGACGATGGCGGCGGGCGGTTCGCTTCTCGATCGACCTGGAGCATTGATGGAACCGTTTCAGGCTATACCTGCTCAACAGTCGGCAGAACCTTTGAATTGCAACTCCAACAGACGCAATAGAGTGGTTTGGCTTTAGCGATCGTGAAGTTTATGCGACTGCTGCAAGGCTGTCCAAAGCAGCGCGATCGGGTCAGAGTGCAAGACAGCAATGCCAGGATAGTTCTCAGCGAGATAGGGGGCGGCGAGGATCAGTGCTTCAAGCTGAGCGGCGGTCAATGCTAACATCTCCACTCCTGCCAGCGTTTGGATCACAGCCCCTTGGCGCAATTGCTCCGTCACCTCTGGCGGACTCGACCAGCACCCCAACTCGATCGCCACTCCATTGCATTTCGTGCGCCACCACGCGCCCCACTTGCGTCTCATAAATTCTGTCCATTGCAAGCCAGTTGGTTTGCGGTTGCTGGCTTTGAAAATGCTGCGAAGCGTGTTCACCGTGCGACCAGAACCGAAATAGCGAATGTTGACGGTGGGCAAAGGGCGATCGCAACCGCGCTCCGCGCAGTCGCGCAGCGACAAGCGATCGCCCCCGGCTGGCGCAATCCCAAAACGATGCTGTACTTGGCGATTTTGAGCAACGTCTCTTGCAGCGCCGCTTCAGCCGGAATAATTTGCTTGGCGGGAACTTGAGTGCGATTGAGCAGCGGATGGTAGCGCTGGATGTAAAAGGCCTCCAGTTGGCTCAATTCACCCACTCGATCGCGGCAATCGAGCCAGTGCAATCGAACCGGAGTGCGCTTGTGAATTCGCAGCAGTTGATCGAGCCGATGATGACTTTGCCAGCGGGAGTGCAAATTCGTGGCTTGGCCGATATACAACATTCGATCGCCTTGATCGATCGCGAAGTAGATCGCCGCACAACCCGGCAGGCGATCTCGCTGCGGCAGTGGGACAAAGGGCAAAGTTGCAATGTCAAATTCGAGATCCATCATCAATACGGCTTTGGAGATTCACACCCTGACCAAACCGGAGTTTCTAAAGCGACAATTCTTGTTGCTCACCGATCGCGATCGATTCGCGCTGCGCCTTCTTGTAGGTCAAATCGCCCAGCCGCATGTCGAAATACTGCGGTCGCTCCGTGCCGCCCAGCAGCCCTTCGATCGTGAGGATTTGAATTTTGGGGTACTGCTGCCCATTGCCCGCTCGGTAGAATCCCACTGCTGCCGCCTCCTTGAGCATCGGTTTGGTGGGTGGAGTGAGCGTGACAAAGAACCCCATCGCCGCCTTGTTGCCGCTCACGGTTGCAATGAGGTCTTTGAGCATTGTCAGGCTGACGTTGTTGCCGCCTTTGACGCTGACGATGATTTTCTCCAGCGTGGACTTGCCTTTTTGGTAGTCGTTGAAGAAAATTTGACCGTCAATCCCGCCGTCGGCTCCTTTTTTCTTGCCCCCATAAGGCTGCGCGTTGACCAGCGAACAGGCCCACCATTGAAACTGGTATTTGTCGCGATCGGCTAAGTCTTTCGCGCCATCGAGATCAGTGGGTGTGCCAACCACCTCGAACGCGATACCGGGAAAGGCGCAGAGCAAACGGTTTTCAATGAGGGAAATGGCGAGGTGGGTGATGTCAATGCCAATCCACGATCGCCCCAGCTTCTCAGCGGCATGTACCGCCGTCCCGCAGCCACAGAACGGGTCAAGCACGATGTCGCCAGGATTGCTGCTCGCTTGAACGATGCGCTCCATCAACGCGACAGGCTTTTGCGTGGGGTAGCCGAGGCGTTCTTTTGCCATTGAATTGAGGGGTGCAATATCTGTCCAGACGCTGCCAAAGATCGTTCCTGCGCTTTGATCGAGATAACGCTTAAGTTGCGGACGTTTGGATTTGGAATCGGGATACCAGAGGCGCCCTTCGGCATCGAGTTTTGCCATTGTTTCAGGCGAATAGCGCCAACCGTTCGGCGGGGAAGCATGGCCTTTCCACTCGTACATCATGTTTGGACGAGGCGCTGGACTGGTCATGTTATCTAATCGATAAATGCGACCATCTGGCTCACAATAGCGGTACTTTGATTTCAAATAGGCTTCTGTATGTGGAGCATAAAGCGGATTCCAAGTAAATTGATTGGACTTGGTATAGAAGAAAATCGTGTCGCTTACCTTACTCCAAGTCTTGCTGTCATTGTGAACATTGGTGCGCTGCCAAATAATCTCATTGCGGTAATTTTCATTGCCAAAAATGCGATCGAGAATCACCTTCAAATAGTGACTTGCGGTTGGATCGCAGTGCAGATATAAACTCCCTGTTGGCTTGAGAACACGATGCAATTCGACGAGTCTTGCTGCCATCATGACCAAATAGGCAGACATTGCGTTCCGCCCAAGTGCATCCACGAGAAAATGCAGAAATTGTGCGAGTTCGCCGTGAATAAACTTCATCTGCTCTAGCAGAATTTCCGATTCGGTTCCCCACTGCCAAGTATCTTCAAACGCTTCAATTTGTGCGGTTGAACCATCGCCAGTAGGAGACTTAAATAAAATGTTGTAATTGGCGGCGGAATTGAAGGGTGGATCAAGGTAAACCAGATCCACTGTTTCGTCCTTGATGCTGTTTCTTAGAACCTGGAGATTGTCACCGTAGTACAGTTTTCGCATCGTAAAATCAGCATAAAAATTCCGCCAGTCGGGGCAGTGCTGGATCAGGTTTAATCGATGGATGGAACTCGAATCTTGGGGTTGCTTCTAGCGTTCCCATTCACTTTTCTTCAGAAACACCCACAGTTCTTTTTTAACCGCGAGTCGTTGTCAATACCGAATATTTACGGTCGATTCACCGGAACTTTAGGCAAAGCAGCGCGATCGAGCCAGCCGGGAAGCGACGAGTTTCGCGGGGGCGATCGGATGGGTCTCGGTCGCTCAACAGGCGTTCGGACAGGTCAATCCTGATTGGCTTGATTTGGCGATTGCGCCACTGGGCCGCCCGTCATTCTCGCGTGCTAACTTATGAGAATGATGGTTCTCACGGGTTAGAATTTTGGCGGGTTTGTCTGCGGGTGAGACGGGAGCGATGCGGGCGATCGCCCCGCCTGATGCTCTCGTATTGTCCAGTCCGCCGCCGTTGACTCAGCATCCAGCAGCGGTGTATCTTACCCAAGTTGGCTTGGGTTCGCGGCGGACGATGCGGCAGGCGCTCGATACGATCGCCCGCCTATTAACGCAAAATCAGGCGGATGCCTTGACGCTGGACTGGTCGGCCTTGCGCTATCCGCACACGGCGGCGATCCGGGCGATTTTGCTGGAGACTTACGCGCCGACGACGGCGAACAAAATGCTGTGCGCCCTGCGGCGGACGCTCAAGGAAGCGCAACGCCTGGGACTGCTTAGCGCCGACGACTATGCTCGCGCCACCGACCTCAAAGCCATTCCAGGGTCGCGGCTGTTGCGCGGTCGAGCGCTCAGTGCTCAAGAGATGACGGCACTGTGGTCGGCGTGCGCGATCGATCCCACCCCGGCAGGCCGCCGCGATACCGCACTGCTGGCAATCTTGCGGGCGGGACTGCGCCGCAGTGAGGTGGTGAGTTTGGATGTGGCCGATGTGAATCTGTCAACGGGTGCGGTGACGATTCGAGCGGGCAAGGGCTGTAAAGATCGGATCACCTATTTGCCACCGGGGGCGATCTCGGCGGTAAGGGCGTGGCTGGAGCTGCGCGATCGATCGCCAGGGGCGTTGTTGTATCCCATTCATCGGAGTGGACGCGTGATCCAGCGCCGCTTGAGTGACCAGGCCGTATTGGGAATGCTGCAAAAGCGATCTGCCCAAGCGGACATTGCGCCCGTCGCGCCGCATGACTTACGCCGGACGTTTATCACGGAGTTACTCACGGCTGGGGTGGATTTGTTCACGGTGCAGCAACTCGTCGGCCATGCCAGTCCCGTCACGACGGCTCGGTACGATCGGCGGGGCGAGGCCGCGAAGCAGCGGGCAGTGGCAATCATTGAGGTTCCTGCACTCGATCGACACAGCAGCGGCAAGCAGTAGGGCGCGATTTTGAA
>JAAUTJ010000681.1 GCA_012031475.1 Leptolyngbyaceae cyanobacterium SM1_3_5
CGGGTGTCGGGTGTCGGGTGTCGGGTGTCGGGTAGAGACGCGAGATCTCGCGTCTGCACGGGGGGAGGGGCTAGTCTCAACCCTGCTGGGTAAACGGATGTTTCGCCAAGTTGGAATTGTAGTAGCGCGGATCGGTTGAGACTTCTTCGCCGATCCAGTTGGGCAGATCGATCGCTTGATTGGCGTCTTGCAGTTCCACCTCGGCCAGGATCAAGCCTTGATTTGCGCCGAAGAATTCATCGACTTCCCACACCACGCCATTTAGGGGAATCTTGGTGCGCGTTTTTTCAATCAGCGGCGGATCGCACAGTCGATCGAGCAACGCTTCTGCATCGGCTAGGGGAATTTCGTATTCATATTCGGCGCGGGTAATGCCCTCGGTTGATCCCTTGATCGTAATGAAGCCGCGCCCAGAGGAGGCGAAGCCATCGCCCACCACGCGAATTCGCACCGATCGGCGTTCATTCGCCGTCAAATAGCCTTGCCGATAGCGAACGGGGGTGCCCAGCGATCGCCACTCGCCGCCAATTACCAAAAACTTGCGCTCGATTTCAGTGCCCATCGTGCAGATAGAGAAACGCTTCAACTTCGGTTGCGGTGGGTTGGGCGGCGATCGCTCCGGGTCTGAGGGTCGTCAGTGCCCCAACTGCGCTGGCATAGGCGATCGTTTTTTCGGCCACTGTGCGATCGCGCATTGCCTGCAAGCCCTGTTGACAAAGCTGATGCACGACTCCGGCCACAAAGCTGTCACCTGCTCCGGTTGTGTCTTCGACTTCGACCTTGAAGGCGGGAAATTTGCCTTCATTGCCGCCCAGCGCATAGGCACAGCCCCGATCGCCATCTGTCACCAACACGCCTTCAACGCTGCCCAGCCGATGCGCGATCACGCCCGGATCTTGCGTGTCAAACAGCCACTCGGCTTCTTCCGCAGACAGTTTGAGGAAATCGACGCGCTGGACGAATGCTTGAATGATGCGGCGGGCGGCTTCTTCGTCTGACCAAAAGACGGGTCGCCAGTTGACATCGACAAACAGCTTGACGAGATGCTGATCGGCCAGTTCGATCGCTCGTTCGATCGCCTTGCGAGTCTCCGCATAGGCAAGCTCCAGCGTTCCCAGCACCAGATAGTCGGCATTGGCAAATTGATCGACGGGCAGCAAGTTCGCCTGCAAGCGCGTGTCGGCAAATTCCGCTGTGTCGCGATCGCCAAATCCGGCAAAGATCCGATCGCCGTCTGCCGTTCTGACCACGTAAATTTCTCGCGTCGGGGCAGTTGGGTGTCGCTGAATTCCCATTGTGTCCACGCCGATCGATCGCAGCAAATCGACTAGTTCTTTTCCGGGCACATCTTCACCGACGCAGCCGACAAACCCTGCACTTGTGCCCAGCTTTTCGAGCGCACAGGCAACATTGGCGGGTGCGCCGCCGGGATAGTGTGTCCAAGACGTGACCGCTTCGAGCGGAAGTCCGGGCTGGTCGGAGATCAAGTCAAACAGAATTTCGCCAAAGCAAAGGACACGAGGAGTATTCACAGGCAGATGTCTTGGGGCAGATGTTTTGGGTTCAAATATCTTGGGGGCGATACCGTTCCGCAAGCTTCGCGATCGCTTCCAGCCTACCAAACCCGCCTACGAAGTGCTGTAAGAATTTACGGAAATTGAGCGATCGCTCTTGCCGCCAAATTCACGAATTTCCGAAAGTTAAGATTCATCTGCCCTCTGGCAGACTAGATCTATAGTTTTTCCATTCATTTTTGGTCAATCCATGATGCAAGCGCGATCGAGTTCACCAACAGGTGCAGCACTTTTAATCGCCGCCACAGTGCTTGTCGCCGCCGTTCCCAGCTATTTCAACCTCAAGACAGGATCGTTGACCCAGCAGCAAGCCATTCAATCGACGAGCCAATTAGTGACGCTGGGCGAGTTTGAGCAAGTCCGCACGGGTTTGACGATCGCGCAGGTGAGCTTGCTGCTGGGGCGATCGGGTGAAGAAGTCAGCCGCACGGAAGTTCCTGATGCTCCGGTCACTGCTCTCTATCTTTGGCAAAACCCGGACGGTAGCCGCATCGACGTTACCTTTCAAAACGGTACGGTTGTGGCAAAATCGCAGTCCGGTTTGCGCTGAAGACGATCGCCTGCTCAGGTTTTGCCGCTGAAATTAAACGCAATCTTCAACCCAGGTGACTTCTGAGAGCTTGCCCGATCGAAACTGCGTCACCACGCCATTTTCATCCGTTTCAAACACCAAGCGATAGTCGCGATCGGCAGCATCATTCGGCACAAAGATCAGGTCATGCCCGCCCGGAACAGACCCAACCCCTGTTAAAGCGACCCCTTGTACTCATCAATGTCTCAGGCTTTGAACGCAAAATCGGCATTTCAGACTTCGGCGGAATTATTCTTCTTCATTAGAAATGAAGCGATCGCCCATTCTGAATGACCGCCCATTCTGAATGACCGCCTTCAATTGAAAATCGGTCAAATCCTTGTGGGTCAAGCAAAGTACAAAAGTTCACCCTAACAGGGGTACCCCTAACTCCACAGAAATTTAAAAATTCGCAGATCTTCCTGCTGCTTTTTGACCATTCAGTGCTAAATTGCTGTCATTTGAGACGCCTTCCAAGGTGTTTTTTCTAATTTCTGTGACAACTGACCACGAAACCTGCTTCAACCGCTTGAACCGCAATGAAATCTCAACCTCAGTCTGATGCTGTTACTCCAACTGCTGCTCGATCGAATGCGAGCGCAGGGTATGCTCCCTCCGTGCCGATTACGGTATATCGAGAACTTGCCGCCGAACTGCAAGCGACCAAAACGCTGCTCGATTCCATGAATACGCAAAATCAGCAGCTTGCTCGCCACAATCAGCAGTTGCGGCAGGAAATTGAGCAGCTTGCCCAGTCGGCTATCAATTTGCGCCAATCTGCCGATGCGTTCCAGCCCAGTTGGAATTTGCCGCCGCAGCACTCCGAAGTGGCATCCCGTCCGCCACGATCGCCTGCG
>JAAUTJ010000046.1 GCA_012031475.1 Leptolyngbyaceae cyanobacterium SM1_3_5
AAGATCCGATCGCGCCTGCTGCTCTCATTCCTCTGCTGAACCTGCCGCCTCAGCATCCCGACTGGCTGCGCTGGCAGCAACATTATTTGGATGCGCCGGACGAGTATTCGATCGATGGCAACTGCCCCGCCACGCCATTTTGCCTGCCTCGACTGCGCCAATCATTGAAGGTGAATTTGAGGTGCAGGGTGAGCAAGACTACCGCTTGACTTTGGCAGATGGAACCGTTTTGCAAGTCGTGACGCTGGAAGCAGAAATCGATCGCCAGCTTCAAACTTTGCCAGCGGGACAAAGGCGGCTGCAAGGGCGAGTGAATCGATCGGGAAATTGGCTGCTGGTTGAGCAACTGGCTGATAGAAATGAACCTTAATTTTGAAGGGCAAGGTAACACCATGCCCCTGCGGATTCGATCGCACTTGACTAATTGAAATGCCTCAAACTGCGCTGGCAACTGGAGCAGGTTCATAGAGATATTCAAACCAGTTGCCTTCCGAGTCGCGACCATAGAAAGAAGCCGTGCCGTCGCGATGTTCATGCAGTTCGGTGATGTGAACGCCTTCGGCCTTGAGTTTTTCAAAAGCACGATCGACTTCGACGCGATCGTCAAACACAAATCCGAAATGTGGCCCCGCCTGCTTGTAGCTCGGACTAAGCAGCGCGAGTCCATCTTCTCCGGCTTTGAGATACGCCCAATCCGCGTCTTTCCAAACCAGCTTCATGCCAGATTTTGGTAGAACTCCGCAGCGCGATCGATATCTTGCACACACACCGCAACGTGACCAATTCGTTTCAAGTTCATTTTGTCGAAACCGCCTGTAATCCTTACAAATTGCTACAGATCCATTCTATTACGGCGTTTCGAGGCACTAAGAATCTAGGTTGAAGCTTGATTTCCTCCCCCACAATCCTTCTGCCGACCGATGATTTTCAACTTCGCCAATTTACCCTACTGGATTTTGCTGGGCAGCGGCATTCTGCTGTACCTGTTTGTGATTTTTTCGGGCGGCGGCGGTGACGATGCCCGATCTCGACGTGGATGCTGATGTCGATGCGGACGTGGATGCGGACGGCGGCGATTTTCGATCGCGTCTGCCCTCGGCTGGCTCGGCATCGGCAAAGCCCCGCTTGTCCTTTTGCTCGCCACCGACCTCAGCCTGTGGGGACTGTTCGGCTGGATGCTCAACGTCACGGTCGGGACGCCGACGAACTGGCTGGCGGGCGTGGTCATGGGCGTTTCGGGCGCGGGCGCGATCGCCGCTGGTGGCCTGCTTGCTCAGCCGATCGGTCAGGTTTTTGCCTCGTTTGGCGAAGATGCCAGCAGCGACCGACTCGTTGGCTGCATCGGCACGGTCAGCACGATTCGCATTCCGCTTGCCACCGAGGGCAAAGTCGGACAGGTGGACGTGCTTGATCCGGCGCGAAATCTCGTCACGGTCAACGCGGTTTTACCCGACTGGGCGATCGCCATGCCGGAGCGCGGCGACAAGGTGATCGTGATCGATCGTGATGCCCAAAGCTACATCGTCATCACCCGCGACAGTCCCGATCAAGAGCGCTGGCTATCTCGCACTTCGTAATTACACCCTTCTTTGGCAGGTCATTCCTATGCTGTTTTGGCTTACCTTCATTCAATCGTTGCCGATCGCTTCGCGCTCCCGGAACGGTATCGCGTCCACTACCGAACTCGCGCAAACTGAACTCGCGCAGACACAATCGAGCCTGCAAGCACCCGATCGATTCCCGGTGACGACGCAAGCAGGCGCGATTAGCAGTTTGGCCGTGTTTCCCGTCCTGATTGGAACATTGGTTTTGCTGCTGCTAATGAGCGTTTGGGCATATACCCGCGTTTACGTGATCACGCCGACGAACGAAGCATTTGTGCGGACGGGCGGCGTGTTTACCAAGCGCAAAACCGTAATTTTGAACGGCGGCTGCGTGGTTCTGCCCGGATTTCATGAACTGACGCGAGTGCCCCTGCGGGAAATTTCGATCGACGTGGAGCGAACCGGAAAGCTCGCCGTTCGGACTCAAGATTACCTCCGCGCCGATATGCGGGTCACGTTCTACGTTTGCATCAGCGCCTCAGAAGAAGATGTGTTGACGGCAGCGGCGCGGCTTTCGCAGAACGGCAAAATTACGCCCGATGACATCAAAAACGCTTTGGAAAAACGTGCCGACGATGCGATTCGAGCGGCAGCAAAAACGAAAAGTCTGGCCGAAATTGACTCGGACAAATTAGGTTTTGCTCAGGAAGTTTTGAATCTGGTGCAGCAGGATTTGGGCAAAGTTGGACTGACTTTGAACAACATTGCGATCTCGGAAATTCAAGAAAGCGACACCTACGACACCAACAACTTTTTCGATGCTCAAGGTGTGCGATTGCGAACGGAAACGATTCAGCGATCGATTCAGCAAAGCGCGAAGTTGAACTCAGTACGCAAGTCACGATCGAGCAAAAAGAACTTGATGCCCAAAAGCGATCGCTGCAAATTGAACAGGAAAAACAAACCGCAAGGCTACAGCAAAACTTTGAGGTGGAGGCACTGAAAGCGCAGCGCGATCGCGAAATTCAAGAAGCCAAAGAACGCGAAAATGCTTCCACCCAGCGCACGAAAATTTTGCAGCAAAAATCGGTTGAGAAGAAGAAATTCGCCGTCAGTTGGGGTTGAAGCAAAGCCAAATTAACGCCGAAATTGAACTAGAGGAGCGCAACAAATTTTTGAAAGTGGCGAAAGCTTTGCAGCAGCAAGAAGCCGAAGTTGCCGAAATTGCTCGCCAGCGCACGATCGACTCCAACAATTTTGAGGCGCAAGTTCAGGTGGCGGAATCGGAACGGCTGGCAAAACTGGCCCAGGAAGATGTCGCGATCGCGATCGCCAACAAGCGCCGCGAAGGATTTCAGGCCGAAGCCCAACGCGCCAAAGCCGAAGCATCCGTGAAAACGGCGACTGAAGTGGAAGTGGCCGAACGCAATCGCCAACTCGCCACGATCGCCGCCCAGCGCGAAGCCGAACAGCGTCGGATTGCCGACCAAAACGTTGTTGAAATCGATGTGTTCCGCCGTCGTCGTCAGGCTGAGATCGCCCGCCAAGCCGCAGAACTGGAAGCCGAAGCAATTCGGACGCTGGCGGATGCCAACCGCGATCGATCGCTGGCAGAAGCAGAAGGCATTCAGGCGCAGCTTGCCGCCCGCAACGTGATCAGTACGCCGAATCTGACCGCAGACGTGATCGCGAAAATCTGGCCGGAACTGGCCGATCGCCTCCCCGAAATCATGCAGGCACTCGCGCCGCAACCGGGCGTTTTGGGCGATGCTCGCATCTATGCCTTTCAGGGTGCAAACGGCAACGGAAATGGTGTTTCAGATGTGAATAAACTGCTGCTTTCAACGAGTGGTTTGTCGTTGATTAATACGCTGTTGGAAGATGGCAAATTGGGCAGCGCGATCGCTCAGGTGAAACAGCTTTTGCAGCCGCCGCCTGCTGGTTCGATCGTCGTTACGCCGGAAACCGTTGTGCCCGAAACCACACCGCCTGCTGAAGACTAATCCTGTCAACAAGGGGCATCTGTTGCGGATGCCCCAATTCGCTTAAGGGTGTTTTTATGAACACGAACGATCGCATCTTTAACTGCAATTTCAGCTACAAATGTCCGAAACTTTGGGATGCCTTGGAAGCAACTGACCAACCAGATCAGCGCTTTTGTCACAGTTGCGATCGCCTTGTTCATTTCATTCGCACCCAGGCCGATCTAGAACAAGCTTATGCGAACAATCGTTGTATCGCGCTCACTACGCTTTCGCCAAAGCAAGATCGCGTTTTTCTCATGGGAAGAGTGGTACGGCCTCAGCCTTCAGTGGAAGGTGAATAAGTTGCGATATTGCGGCAATGTTGCTGTCACAAAGTTGTCATAGTTTCACTTCACAATAGAAGTGTAGAACCTGGTGCAATCATTCATGCTTTACCCTGCTTCGCTGTCTCGAATGGCTCAAGCTTCGCTGTGGATGGGGGCGATCGCAGGCAGTCTGCTCACCCTTGCTTTGCATCCCGTCTCGGCCACGCCCGAAACACATTCCTCCATTCAAACTCAGCCTGCGGAAGTGAATCGCGAGGCAGTTTGGCGATCGCGCTGGGCGGCAGTGCGGCGATCGGTCTTGGCCTCAGTGCTGTCGTTAATCGCAAATCTTCGACACAGCCCGATCGATTTGAATCGGTCAGCTTCGATCGCGTCAGTCGGCCTTTACAGAAGAAACTGGTTCGCGCTCTGCATGGCGATCGCCCGCCGCACTGCGTCTGTTTACGCAGGCATCGTTCAAAACTCCCGGCAAATCGTCGGACTGGTATGCCGAAAAAGTGATTTACGATCTGGAGCGCGATCGCGGCAAATAGCTAGAGGTGAGCCGCAATCCAGTCTTTCAAAATCGGGTTGACCTGTTCGGGGAGTTCGTCTTGCGGACAGTGCCCCGCGCCTGGAATTTCGATGAAGTCTTCAACGCAGGGGAATTTGGCGAAATTGCGACCAAGCGCGATCGGCTCCCAAGGATCTTCGGTTCCCCACAGCAGCAAAGCCGGACAGGGCAACACTTCCAGCAAATCTTCGGGCAGTGGCCCCTGCGAATAGCGCGTAAAGGCGAGAAATACGTCAGCGGCTCCGGGATCTTCGGCAGCGGCCATCAGCAGATCTAAGAGTTCGTCCGTCACGGCTTCGGGATGTGCGTAAGCCTTCATCAAAATTTGGCGAACCGTGTTGCGCTTGGCGATTTGGCGAAAGAAGGTGTGACCGATCGCCCGCACGGACAAAACCCGCTGCAACAAGGGCGCACCGATCCGCTTAAACCAAGGCTGGGTGGCGCGATGGCGATCGTGCAAAAGCCTGAGCGAACAGTTAATCATCGCCACCGCCCGCACCAAATCGGGGTGATCGACAGCCGTTTGCATCGCGACAATGCAGCCGACCGAATTGCCGACTAGAAAGGCTTGATCTTGAACAACTTCGCGGCAAAAATCCGCGACCTGTGCGCCCCAAGTGTCGAAGGTGTAGGCGATTTCGCGATCGGGTTCGGGTTTGGCAGACGCCCCAAAACCGATGAGATCGATCGCAAACACGCGATAGTGTTCGGCCAAAACCGGAATGTTTTTGCGCCAGTGTCCCCAAGATGCGCCGAAGCCGTGAATCAACACGATCGCCGCGCCCGTTTCGCCTGCGGACTGGTAAGCGATCGGATAGCCCCGCCAGTTCCAGGTTTTTGCCGTTGCTTGTTCTTGAGAAATCATCAGCGATCTCATTACAAATCTTCATCAATATCTTCGTCAATTGTAGAACGGTTGCGAGTTTCGCGCTTCGCCTTGCGTCGATCGATTGACCAGAGGACAACCCAATCGGGCAAATGAAACGATAAATCCGCTCCTGCTTCAGGATTCGTCATATTTCGGTCATCTTCCTTTCATATCGTGGCTCTCGTTACTCGAAAGCAGAAATGGAGACCTTAAAATGGTGGCGAGCATTGGCAACTTGCAGATTCGAGATGATGTGCGCGTGACGATCGCGGGAACGATCGCGGGCATCCGAGAGGATGAATTTTGCTGCAAGATCAACACGGGGCAGGTTTGGGTCGATCCGGGTCGCAGCGGCAGCGGTTGGCAAGTTGGCGAGCGGGTCACGGTGACAGGCGAGTTTGACGATGCGGAAGACTTCGACGCGACGCAAATTATTCGATCGAGCGTTGTCCAGCCGACTCCCAATCCCAGACCAGGCAACAACAGACCGGGCAATCGTCCGATCGCTGGGTCGCCGCCGCTGACGAACATTCGGGATTTGCAAGTTCGCGATGATGTGCTGGTGACGATTCGCGGCAGAGTGACCCGAATTCGAGAAGACGAATTTTTGCTGCGCGATGCGACGGGGCAAGTTTGGGTGGATGCCTTTGACGGACCAGCAAACTTTCGCAGGCTGAGAGTGGGCGATCGCGTCCGGGTCGTGGGCGACTTTGACGATGCCGATTTTGATGCCCGCCGCATTACCCGAATCGGTCGTTCACCGCGTCCCAACCGATCGATCGAAGGCGACTCCCGCAATTCTGCGGCGGCGGGTAGTCCAGCGGATCAGGTCATTCGCGGCACAGACGACATCGACAGCCTGAACGGGCGATCGGGCGATGATGTGCTGGTCGGCGGTCAGGGACGCGATCGCCTGACGGGAGGCGCAGGGCGCGATCGCTTCCGCTATGAATCGCTGCGAGATGCGGGAGACGTGATGACTGATTTTTCGCCTGCAAACGATGCGATCGACCTGAGCGCCATTTTCGATCGCCTCGCTATGGCCGCGCCGATCGCTTTGAGAACTACGTGGAACTACAACAAACTCAGCAGGGCACAATCGTTCGCGTTGATCCCGATGGCGATTTTGGCAGTGCCGGATTTCGATCGATCGCCACGCTTACTGGAGTCAATGCCAACGCGCTCACAGGCGACAACTTCATCGTTTAAGCCGACATTGGGCTGTCATTTTCTGGGTCATGGTCGGTTTGCAGATTTTGTTTAGCTCCAATTCATTCAGTTCAAAAAGGAGTCGTTCATGAGCCGCTTTACTCCATTTGCTGCACTCGCGACCGGAATTGCTGTTGCGATCGCGCTGCCAACCGCGATCTACGCGCAGTCCACGCATACGGGCACGGTTGAGCGCGTTTGGGAAGATGGATTTCGCTTGAACACAGGCGATCGCACCTTGACCGTTGATTCCTGGGATGTTTACGGCGACAACACACCGCGCCATGTGTCGGTAGGCGATCGCGTCACCATCACCGGAGAATTTGAAGATGGCGAATTCGACGCCTTTTCGATCGTCGATGCACCCCGCTCTAGCCAATAAGTAGCAGGTTGACGCTCAGTTTGTCCGCCTTTTGGGTTTCCTTTGCGATCGGATCAATCGTAAAGGAAGCCTTTTTTCAAGACGGGCTGACCGCTAAAATTGCAATTGTGGTTCGGCAATTGCCCGATGCGAATTTTGCTGGTGGATGACGATCGCGATCAGCTTGAGCCGCTGCACGAAGCCTTGACGCGATCGGGGCATATCGTCGATGCCGTTGAAGATGGCACGACGGCGCTTTGGCTGATGGATGAAAAAGAGTACGATTTGCTGATTTTGGATTGGATGCTGCCCGGTGAAGACGGCGTTGTTTTGTGTCAGCGCTATCGTCAAGCTGGAAAAGCCGCGCCGATCTTGATGTTGACGGCAAAAGACACGACTGCCGACAAGGTGATCGGGCTGGATGCGGGCGCGGATGATTATCTGGTCAAGCCTGTGGACGTGAAAGAATTGCTGGCGCGGGTGCGGGCACTGCGGCGGCGATCGCCCCTGTGGTGTGGCGATGTTTTGCAGGTGGGCAGTCTGCGGCTGCATCTGGATACGATGCGGGTTGAGCGCAATGACAGCAGTTTAAAGCTGAGCAGTCGTGATTTTCAACTGTTGGAGTACATGATGCGGCATCCGAGGCAAATTTTGACTCATGCCCAACTTGAGCGATCGCTGTGGGAATGGGGCGAAGAGCCGGAAAGCAATGCCGTCGCTGCTCGAATCAAACGGCTGCGGCAGCGATTGCGCGAACTCGAAGCGGAAAGCTGGATCGAAACGGTTTATGGTACGGGCTATCGGTTGGAACCTCCTTCGTAATTTCTCGATCGCAATGGCACATCTTTTTCGACTTCAGCACCGTTGGCTCGCCCTGCCAATTCGCACCAGGGGAACGCTGATTATTGCGATTCCAGTTGTCTGTTTGTTCACTGCGCTGGTTGCTTTCACCTGGTTAAAAGCTAGCCTGGTTGAAGATGAAACCTGGGTGCAGCATAGCCAAATTGTCCGAATCGAAACCAAGCAATTATTGAATGCGCTGCTAGATGCAAATGCGGGCGTTCAAGAATATGGAATGACGCAAAAAAACGAATTTTTAGCACCGTATCATCGATCGAAAACGATAATTCCGGCTTCGCTCGATCGCCTCGAAAATCTGGTGCAAAATAATTCCGGGCAGCGCGATCGCATTCAAAGAGTTCGCACTTTGGTCAATGAAAACCTGATCATCTTTCAGCAGAAGATCGAACGACACCCTGAAATTAGATCCGATCGCTTGGTGTCTGCAACTGCGCTCTACAACTGGCTAGAAGCAGGCGAAACGACGATGAATGCAGCCCGATCGGAAATCGATCGATTTGCCGAGATGGAAGAGCAGTTGCTCGCACAGCACCGACAACACCAAGATTTTTATCGGCAAATCACCTGGATTGTTTTATGGATCTCTGGGGCGATCGGCACGTTGGGAGCCTATTTTGCGATTCATCTTTTTCAACAGCTAGAGCAAGAATTAGCCAGTCGAGAAAGCAGTTTGCGCGAAACCAATCAGCGGCTTGAAATTGCCTGCGATCAGCTTCAGCGATTTACCGCAAACGCTTCACATGAACTGCGTGCGCCGCTGGCGGCAGTGTTAAGCAATGCTCAAGTTGGGCTGATGAATTTGGAAGATTTTGATCAGCCTTCGATCGCACTGCGTAAAAAGCTCGAAAAATTGTTGGTCTCACCAAACAGATGAGTTCTTTGGTGGGTGAGCTATTATTTTTAGCCCGACACGAAGGTCTGATTGCGGCTGATTCGCTGCAACCGATCGACCTGAAGCGATTAGTTTCTGATCTGTTCACGGAATGGTTGCCCCAAGCGAACTCGCACCAGCTTCGGCTCACCAGTCAGCTTCCAAATGAAACAGTGATGGTGAAAGCCGATGCGAGTTTGCTCAGGCAGTCGATCGCCAATCTCTTGAGCAATGCCTGTCGCTATACTTCCGCAGGCGGCACGATTCAACTGCGGCTGTTGATCGACAGGCAGCAGGCCATGATTCAGGTTGAAGATTCGGGCATTGGCATTCCTACCGCCGCCCTGTCGCATGTGTTTGAGCGATTTTATCGAGTCGATGCCAAGCGATCGAAGGCATCCGGCGGCTTTGGCTTAGGGCTAGCGATCTCCGACCAGATTGTGCGGGCACATGGCGGACAAATCTCCGTTCACAGCATTCTTGAGCAAGGATCAACCTTCCAAATTGCGCTGCCACTGCTCAGCAACGGTGAACCCCTTCTTGCCGAGATAGGGCAGCAGAAATTTCTGTAGCCGCCTGCTCTCCAGCGATGCTTAGCCGAAACGACCGCTGACGTAATCCTGCGTTGCAGTTTGCTGGGGATTGTTGAAGATCTCCTGAGTCGGCGCAAATTCGACCAGATAGCCAAACTTCGCGCCCTGATCGCCTGCTTCTGCGTTGTAGAAGGCGGTCATGTCCGAGGCACGAGCGGCCTGCTGCATGTTGTGCGTCACGATCACGATCGTGTACTGCTGCTTGAGTTCGTGAATCAGTTCCTCGACGCGCAAAGTCGAGATCGGGTCAAGGGCAGAGCAGGGTTCGTCCATCAGCAGCACTTCCGGTTCGATCGCCAACGCCCGCGCAATGCAAAGCCGCTGCTGCTGCCCACCCGACAGGGCAAGGCCGCTTTGCTTGAGCTTGTCTTTCACTTCGTCCCAGATCGCGGCCTGACGGAGCGATCGCTCGACCAGTTCGTCCATGCTGCCCCGGTAGCCGTTGATGCGAGCGCCAAAAGCGATATTTTCGTAGATCGATTTGGGGAACGGGTTCGGCTTTTGGAACACCATGCCGACGCGCCGACGCACTTCGACCGGATCAACGCGCTTGTCATACAGATCCACATCGTTGAACGTGATCCGGCCTTTGACCTGGCAGCTTGGAATCAGATCGTTCATACGGTTGAAGCAGCGCAGAACCGTTGATTTGCCGCATCCCGAAGGGCCAATGAACGCCGTCACCTGATTGGTGGGAATGTTCAGATTGACATGCCGCACCGCCTCGAACGAACCATAGAAAACCGACAGGTTTTCGACGTTGAAAACCGTCATATCTCGTTGCGTCGCGGTCGAAGAATTCGTTTGCATAGCTGATTTTGGGGTGTGACTGCTACTAAAGGATCGTTGTCAAGAGTTAAAGAGTGAACATGTGACGGATCGATCGAGCGGCAGCGTTCTAGCGTCTGCCTGCTCCCTGGAAGCGGTTCCGCAAATAGACAGCGATCGAGTTCATCGTCAGCAGCACAATCATCAGCACAATGATTCCCGCTGCGGCATTGGCGTGGAAGTCAGCTTGTGGGCGCGATGTCCAGTTGAAATGATGATCGGCAGGGCGGTGAACTGCGATTGCAGACCATCCGGCAAAAAGGTCACAAAGGTCAGCGCTCCGATCACGATCAGCGTGGCCGTGTCTCCGATCGCTCGCGACAAAGCCAAAATCGTCCCCGTCAAAATGCCCGGAAGGGCAAGCGGCAAAACATGCTCGCGCACCGTTTGCCAGCGGGTCGAACCCAGCGCAAAGCCAGCCTGTCTGAGGCTGTCAGGCACGGCTCGGAGCGCTTCACGAGTCGATACGATGATCACGGGCAACACGAGCAGAGAGAGCGTCAAACCGCCTGCCAACAGGCTGCGACCGCCTGTGATCGGCTGCATTAGACGGACAAAGACTTGCAGGCCAAGCAGACCGTAGATGATCGAGGGAACTGCCGCCAGGTTGTTGATGTTGACTTCGATCACCTGCGTGATCCAGGATTTTCTCGACGCAAATTCTTCCAGGAAAATGCCCGCCCCGACGCCGACCGGAAAGGCAACCGCTGTGGTGATCAGCAGCAGCCAAATCGTTCCGGCCAGGGCAGAGAGGACTCCGGCACGTTCGGCACGGCGCGAAGGATAGCTGGTGAGAAACTGCCAGCTAAAGCGCGGCAATCCATCCGACAGCACATCCAGCAGCAGCAGCCCCAGCACCACGAGTCCCGTCAGCGTGGCGATCAAACAGGCAATCTGAAAAATCCGATCGAGCCGATAGCGCTGTTCGATCGAAGCGGTAAAGCGGCTCGCGGTGGATGAATCTTGCAGGCGAGCGTTGGGGTCGATCGTAGTCATTATTCGTACTTCTCCTGGAAGCGACGGACAAACCAGAAGCTAAACAAATTTAGCACCAGGGTAATCAGAAACAGCGTCGTGCCCACTGCAAACAGCGTGTCGTACTTCAGAGTGCCCGTTGGCACATCGCCGCCCGCCACCTGCGCGATGAACGCCGTCATCGTCATGATCGAGACGCGCGGGTCAAGCGTCAGGCGGGGATTTTGTCCGGCTGCCAACGTCACAATCATGGTTTCACCGACCGCTCGCGACATTGCCAGAATGAACGAGGCCACAATGCCAGAAAGCGCAGCCGGAACCACAACGTTCGTAATCGTCTCGCGCTTGGTGGTTCCCAGCGCATAAGATCCTTGCCGCAGACTGCTCGGCACGGCATAGATCGCATCTTCGCTTAAAGAAGCGACGGTGGGCAAAATTGCAAAGCCCATAATCACGCCCGCGCTGAGGCCGTTGAAGCTCTCTAGACCTGGAATAAACGGTTTCAAAATCGGCGTGACAAACAGCAGCGCGAAGTAGCCAAAAACGACGGTGGGAACGCCTGCCAGCACTTCCAACGCGGGCTTGAGAATGCCCCGGACTTTGGGTGAAGCATATTCGCTCATGTAGATCGCCGCGAGCAGACCCAGCGGCAGGGCAACCAGCAGGGCGATCGCCGTTGTCAAAAACGTCGCACCGATCAGCACAAAAATGCCGTACTGCGGGTCGGCAAACAGCGGCGTCCACTGGCGATCGGTGAGGAAGCGCCAGAGCGGAACCTGACTGAAAAATCGGAAGGTTTCAAAAATCAGCGTCAGGACAATGCCCAGCGTGGTCAAAACCGAGACCAAGGCGAAAAAGCCAAACGTCAGCTTGACAGCCAGTTCGCTCAGCTTGCTGGCCGATCGATTCGGCTGCCAGCGCGTTTCATCCGCATGGTTAGAAGAAAGCATTTGTGCCATAAACTCATTTCACCGAGGCGACAGGGGACTAGGGGCAGGCCAGCCGCAAGCAACTGGCCTGCATCGAACGGTTTGGAGGCAACGGTTAGGAGGCAACGGTTAGGAAGCGATCGCCACAGCGAAACTAGCTCGCATCCAGCAGTTCTTCAACGCTGGCTCCTTCGGGCGCACCTTCCTTGAAAATGGTTCCGGTTGTACCTGCATCCAGACGGGTTTTGGCTTTTTGGTAAACCGAATCCGACAGTTGCACATAGCCTGCTTCTTCCACCAAGCCAGCATTGGCAGGGTTGAGGTAGAAGTCCATGAACGCTTTCACTTCTGGACGCTCAGCCACCGCTTGCTTGTTGACGTAGATAAACAAGGGGCGCGTCATCGGCACATAGGTTCCGTCGAGGACGGTTTCCGGGCTGGGTGCCACACACTGACCGTTGCCGCTATCGATTTGAACAGATTCGACGCGCTCCCGGTTTTCTTCGTAGTAGGCGTAGCCGAAGTAGCCCAGAGCGTTCCGGTTGCCTTCGACACCTTGTACCAGCACGTTGTCGTCTTCGCTGGCGGTGTAGTCGCCTCGGCTGGCACCTTCTTCTCCGTTCACAACATCCGTGAAGTAGTCAAACGTACCGGAGTCGGTTCCCGGTCCAAACAGGGCAAGCGGTGCATCGGGGAAACCATCCCGGACTTGATTCCAGTTGGTCACTGTGCCTTGGGCGCTCGGCTGCCAGATGGTTCTTAGTTCTGCGACGGTCAAGCATTCTGCCCAATCGTTTTCGGGGCTAACCACCACCGTCAGCGCATCAAAGGCAACGGGCAGTTCGACAAATTCAACGCCTTTTTCTTGGCAGGCGGCAATTTCGTCGGCTTCGATCGGGCGCGAGGCGTTGGAAACTTGCGTTTCGCCGTTACAGAACTTCTCAAAGCCGCCGCCTGTTCCCGACGTTCCGACCGTGACTTGAACGCCACTATTTGCGGCCTGGAATTCTTCGGCCATTGCTTCCGAGATGGGGAAGACCGTGCTTGATCCATCGGCAGCGATCGATCCGGTGAGGTTTTCTGTGGCTGTGTCGCCGCCGCAGCGGGCGATTCAGTGGTTCCCGTGTTGGTTCCACCGCCACAGGCAATTAGAGAGAAAGTCAAAAAGGCTAAAACTGCTGCGCGAGTCAGCCGCTTGAAGCGAAATTTGAACAGCATGAGATTAAGGGGTGCGATACAAGTTGGCTAAACGCCTCACATAGTATCGCCCCCACGTAAAGAAAAGGTTAAGTACACCTTGAATCTACCGAAAAGCAGTGGAAATTTTCAAGCGAATCTCTTCGATGTTTTATTCAGCACAGTTCTTGAGCAGCCACGCCCGATCGCCGTTTGGCAACTTCTCAACCTCCAACTTCAACTCCAGCCCGCCCTGTCGCCTGCGATCGCACTTTTGGCCGAATAAAATAGGGGTAATTACCGAGGCGCTTTTTCTTCCTACTCATGACTTACTACATTATTTACGACGGCAACTGTAACCTCTGTAGCAATTTGGTTCAGGCCTTGGAGCAACTCGATCGCGGCGATCGCTTTTCCTACCTCCCCATGCAGGATGCCGCAGAACTAGCAAAATTCAACATCACGCCCGAAGATTGCGAACTCGGCGTCATTCTAATTAATGCCGAAAACCCCTCACAGCGCTGGCAGGGAACCGCAGCGGCAGAAGAAATCGCTCAGCTTTTGCCGATCGCCAGTCCGATCGTGTCGGCTTACCGCGCCATTCCCGGACTGAAAGCACTGGGCGATCGCGTGTACGAACAGGTGCGCGACAATCGCTATGCGCTGTTTGGCAAACGCGAAACGGTTTATCGATCGAAATACCCCGTTTGTGATGACAACTGCGAGCCGTTTCCTGCTCGATAAAAAGGCGTTTTGCTAGATATTTTGCACTCGAAAATATCTAGCAAGTTCGATCGAAATTCCGGTATACTACTCCGCTAAGGGAAGAACACGCCCCTGTGCCTTCGGTAGCCGCCGAAAAACACAGAGGACTTCCCCCAACCGATACCGTAGATATCAATTGGAGGCGTTTATGATCTTACGTCAGCTTTGCGCTGCGGCTGCAATGTTTCACCACGTTGTGGCCGCAGCCGAGGATTCATTCCTGTCCTTTTCGCTCAATTCTTAGGCGGGAGGACGATTGAATTATGGGAGTTAGGAACTATTTTCCTAGCTCGATCGCGAAGCGCTCCCGGGAACGGTATCGCGTTTGTCGTCCTGTTGTGCGTGGACGGCAGACGCCTTCGAGTCGAAGTGATTTTGGATTTGCAAGATCGCTTACTGTTTGTGCCGATCGGCATCTTGCCGCATATCCGCAATCGCCTTCCGCTGTTTCTGGAGAAATTGAGCGCGATCGCCGCGAACATTTTGGCTCTGCAAAAGTGGAACGGTCAAGATACAGCAACGGAATATCAGCCGATTTTTTGCTCAAAGGCTATCAAACCACGAGCAGCCACGTTCGCTTTAACGTCATCTTGGGCGAACCGCACGGCCTTCAGGTGGGCGAACTTGACCAGCAATCGGAGGTGGTGCTAGACGAGTAATGAAATCGATCGGGGTGCGACGATGTTGTGCCCCGATTCTGAATAATTAGACCGATTGTAACTCACCCTTCCTGCACATCAAACTCAACTTTGTCGTAGAGATCGTTGAGAGAAACCTGAGCATCGATCGCGGTCAATTCGATCGCTTCGTCTTCTTCGTCATACAGTCGAAACGACCATTTTTTATGATCGATTTTGGAGAACTGCTCGATCGATCTTCGGGTTTGACTAATTAGTACATACTCTTGAAAAGTTGCGATCGTGCCGTAGGCTTTGAATTTCTCGGTGCGATCGTAATCCTTAGTCGATTCGGACAAAACCTCAACGATCAGCACAGGATTTATCACTGTGTCTTTTCGATTGTTGTAATATTCCGGTCGTCCTGCAATC
>JAAUTJ010000047.1 GCA_012031475.1 Leptolyngbyaceae cyanobacterium SM1_3_5
CAGCAGCACCTTGAAAGTTCCGCCACTCGGTCAAAATTTGCTGGAAGCGGCTCGTCACCTGAAGTTGATTTTGCAGCACCAAGACCAATTCACTTTGGAACTGGGCGATCAGCAGTGGCGCTTGACGCGGCAAGATTTGGGCAGTCAGATAATCTTGCCGTACATTCAGCGGCTCAATCGCGAACTCAACGCGCTGCTAGCCGTAACGGGAATTCCGCTGACGGCGATCGCTCAGGTTGTCTGTACGGGTGGCACAGGTTCCTTGCGGGCGATCGCTCGCTGGCTGCGCCAAAAGCTGCCCAACGCCACGATTATTCAAGACACCTATGCTCGCGCTGGCGTACCGCTGGAAGCGCGATCGCTCACCTGTAGCCGCATTGCTTACGGGCTGGCAACCTTGCCGCTGCATCCGCAAGTCCTCGACCTGCCGCGCCAGCAGTACAGCGATTACTTTTTGCTGCTGGAACTGCTGCGATCGTTTCCCGATCAGCCGTTGTCGATCGGCTCGATCATGCAGATGCTCGAACGGCGCGGCATCAATACGCAGGCTTGTCACGGCCACGTTCTGGCACTGCTCGAAGGTCGTTTGCCGCCCGGATTGGTTCCCACCGATCGCGACGACCCCGACGCGCCAGAACCCACGCGCCTCGCGCCCGTTTCCCGCCAAAATCCTGAATATGCCGCGCTGCTTGCCGCCCCACTGTTCCACAAGCTGGATGCCCAAACCTATCAGCCTAACCCCGAACAGTGGTCGCGCTTCCAGCAATATCTCGGTACGCTGACCGCCAGCACTCATCAAACCTTGACTGAACCGCTGACGATGCAACTGGGCTAGGCCATCGCTCAAACTGGGCTGGAGTGGCGATCGCCTGCTTACGGTTTCCTGCTCACAGTTCCCTGGTCATGAAAACGCTGTTTGGATCTTCCTGGTAGGTGGAAAACGGCGCACAGGATTGAAAGCCATATTTTGCATACAAATTCCGCGCTGGCTCAAAGAACGACATCGATCCAGTTTCCAAGCTAATTTGCCGATAGCCTCGCAATTTCGCTTCATTCAAAATATGCTCAAGCAGCAGCGACGCGACGCCTTTTCCTCGATATTGAGCAGCGGTTCGCATCGATTTAATTTCAGCGTGATCTACATCTAATTCTTTGATTGCACCACAGGCGATTAAGTGATTGCCCTTCCAAACCGTCCAAAAGGTAATTTCCGGCTTCCTCAGCCCTTCTAAACCCAAAGCATGTTTGCTCTCTGGCGGCGAAACAGATTTCATGTCTCTGATATGCTCTTCCAGAAACTCAGCAATCTCAGAGCCAGATAGATCGTCTATCTTGATTTCCATATTCACTTGAGAATTTGCGAACTTTTTGGTATTGGCAATTCGGCTGTAAGGGCATAAAGCAGTGTGCCTCTACAGCCGAATCGTCAAAGTTAAGGAATTCTACTCAGGCCGACGCAGCGCATCTCCGATCGCATCCCCAAATCCATCCGCACCGGGGCGATCGGCTTCCTCTTCCTCTTCCTCATATTCCTCCTCGTACTCCTCGTCCTCGTACTCCTCATACTCCGCCGCTTCAGCATCCGCCGCTGCTTGAGCGCGACGCCGTTCTTCCGCCAGTTCTGCGATCTTGCGGTTTTCCGCTTCGTAGTCGTACTTGGCCGAGTCCTTGATGTCGATCTTCCAGCCTGTCAGCCGAGCGGCAAGGCGGACGTTTTGGCCTTCCTTGCCGATCGCCAAACTTAGCTGATCGTCGGGAACCAGCACATGCGCCTGCCGCTCGTCGGGATTCACCAAGCGGACTTCATCGACTCTCGCCGGACTGAGCGCATTGGCGATATACGTGGACGGATCGGGCGACCAGCGAATCACGTCGATTTTTTCGCCGCGCAGTTCATTCACGACGACCTGAATTCGCGATCCGCGTGCGCCAATGCAGGCTCCGACCGGATCAACATCGCGCTCTAGGGTGTCAACGGCGATTTTGGTGCGGGGACCAACCGATCGCGACGGTGGATTTGCTTCTCGTGCAACGGCAACAATCCGCACAATTTCGTCTTCAATTTCCGGCACTTCGGTCGCAAACAAATCCACGACCAAACCCGCATCCGCCCGCGAAACGAGCAGTTGTGGTCCGCGATGTGCGCCCTCAGAAACGCGCTTGAGAAACACCCTAAACGTGGCGTTGGCGCGATAGTTATCGTTCGGTAGCTGGTCGCGCTTGAGCAGTTCTGCTTCGACCTCCGGCTGACCGAAGCCGCTGACGACGGCCATAATCACCGACTGCCGCTCAAACCGCACGACGCGACCCTGCAAAACCGTTCCTTCCAATTCCTGAAATTCTTCCTGAACCAGTTTGCGCTGCTGGTCGCGCAGCTTTTGCGCCAAAACCTGCTTCGTTTGAATGGCCGCCATCCGGCCAAAATCGCGCTGATCCGGCGTCACATCCAGCACAACCGTATCGCCCAACTGCGCTTCGTCCGCGACTTCCTGGACTTCTTGCAGCGAAATTTGGTGGTCGGGATTGGCGACGGCTTCGACGATCGATTTGGTCGCCAGAACGCGAAACCCTTCGTCGTCCACGTCCAGTTCAACCTCGAAATTATTAAAATACTCTTCGTCAAAATTGGGGGCATCGGCGCGATGGGTGCGGCGATAGCGTTCGTATCCTTTCAGAAGGGCTTCGCGCAACGCCGACTGGACGGCATGTTTCGGCAAATTGCGCTCACGGCTGATGCTGTCGATCATGTCTTGCAGACCGGGTAGGCTGACGAGCGACATGGGGGGAACCTCCGTAGATATTCGATTTGGGGTGTGAGGGAAACGAGTCTTCGAGGGGAAGCGAAGCGGGCTAGCGATCGTCCAACTGAACCGAGGCGATCACCTCGCGGGGAATCGCGATCGATCGTCCTTTGAGACTGAGATAAACGGCTTTGTCGTCACGGCGAATCAAATTGCCCGATCGCTTTTTTTGCCCGTCGTGCGGTTCCGTCGTCGTCACGGTGACGGGAAACCCTTTGAACGAGATGAATTCGCGATCGGTCGTCAGCGTCCGCGAAATGCCCGGACTGGAAATTTCCAGCACGTAAGCCTCTGGAATAAAATCCGCTTCGTCTAAGGCAACCTCTAGCGCTTGACTCATGCGTTCGCAGTCTTCCAGTCCGGTATCTTGCGCGTAATTGCGGATGTCAACCCGCAAAACAGGGGGATTTTGGTTGGTGTGAAACACGACTCCGACTACTTCCAGGCCAAGCGAATCGGCAACGGGAGCAGCCAGGTCAAGAATCTGAGGGATCAGGGGATGAGACATAAGCAATCTTCCCAACAGTGAAGCACCGCATCCAGGAGAACACAGACAATAAAAAAAAGCGGGCGATCGACCCACTTCCATGAAAAGATGCGGTAGCAAGAAGCAGTCGTCCTTGCGGTTTCCAGTGTAGCGCGGGTTTGGGCGATCGTGGGGCAGCGCACTTAGGAATTCAATCTGAAGCTGTGATTCGGAGAGAACTGTTATTTTGAGATGATTGATAAAGTGATAATTAGATTCCATCGTTTTGCAGTTGATGAGTTGTTCTGAATCAAATTTGCCCTTGCGAATTTATCGCCCGCTTCCCTTGCTTGACGATCGCAAGCAGATTGAAGAGGTATTGCGTCACGGCTCAATTCAAGAACTTCTCATTCTGCCATTGGCATTGGGGGAGCATTGGCCAAATTGGAAATACGCGCAAGATGTCTGTTTACGTCTAGCTGAACACTCTGAGCCTGAGGTACGCGCCAATGCCTGTCTAGGACTTGCATACATTGCACGGACAAAGCAACGCTTAGAAAAACACCTTATTAAGCCAATTCTGCTTCGTGAACTCCGCTATCAAACCGAATTGTACTGGCGTATTGAAGATGCAATTCAAGATGTAAATCGTTATTTGGGATGGCGTTTAGCAAATAAGCATGAAGACAAGTAGAAACGGAGGAAATTGATGCAGCTAGAAGATTATTTTGATTTCTTGGCAGAAAACGATATTCGACTCAAAGGAACAAGAGTGGGAATCGAAACGGTTCTGCATGATTTCTTGTACTGGAAGCGATCGCCCGAAGAAATTGCTCAGTCTTACCCCACGCTGACCCCGGAGCAGGTCTACGCCACAATTTTGTATTACCTGCACAATCAGGAAGTCATGACTCAATACCTAAATGAGTGGCAAGAAAACAATCGAAAGCTGCGAGAAGTACAGCGACTAAATCCTTCACCTGCTGCCTTACGATTGCGTCAGTTCAAAGCAGAGCAAACAGCAATGAAGTCGGGGGCATGATGAAGTTTCTGCTGGATGAGAATGTCGATCGAGTTTATAAAACTCAACTGCTTCAACAAATTCCCCAGCTAGAAATAATGATTGTTGGTGAACTGGGCGCACCGTCTAAAGGAACGCTTGATCCAGAAGTCTTAGAGTGGTGCGAGCAAAATAATTTTGTACTCGTCACCAACAACCGAAGCAGTATGCCCGTCCATTTGGCCGATCACCTCGCTCACGATCGCCACATACCCGGAATTCTAATTTTGAGTGCGAACCTTAGCATTGGCAGAAATCTCGACGAATTGATCTTCATTGCTCAAGCAGCATTCGATCAGGAGTTTCAAGACCGAATTGAACATCTGCCCTTACCATAGCTGCTCATTTTCCCAAGGAACACAGGCCATAAAAGGAACACAGCCAATAAAAAAGCGGGCGATCGACCGCTTCCATGAAAAGATGCGGTAGCAAGAAGCAGTCGTCCTTGGGGTTTCCAGTGTAGCGCGGGTTTGGGCGATCGTGGGGCGGGAACGCAGAGCCATTCGCGCATCTGAATGGAAATTGAATTTTGCAATTTCGCTTTAGTTTCAATCGATCGCATCAAGTGTCGCGCCTTTGGGGTACGATCAAGTCCGAATCACCGATCGGTTTAGATCGGGCATTACGACCAAATTTTCCAGGAATACTGGCAAAAAAGCTTGAATTCCGAACTCATACTGACTACATTCAGATTATTATTGTAAAGTCATACCGAGTTTGACAAACATGACTCAGACCTTAGCTCCGCTTCCTTACGACTACGCTGCTCTTGAACCCTACATTGACGCCCAGACGATGCAGCTTCACCACGACAAACACCACGCTGCCTACGTCAACAACCTCAATGCCGCTCTTGAGAAGTATTCAGAACTACAAGGCCGCAGCGCTGAAGACTTGATTCGCGACTTCAACCAGATTCCCGAAGCTGTGCGCGGAGCCGTTCGCAACAACGGCGGGGGTCATGTCAACCACACGATGTTCTGGGAAATTATGGCTCCGAACGCAGGCGGTGAACCGACAGGCGCGATCGCCCAAGTGATTTCCGAAACCTTTGGCGACTTCAACAACTTCCAGCAGCGCTTTAACGATGCTGGCCTGAAGCAGTTCGGCAGCGGTTGGGCTTGGCTCGTGCTTGACCAAGACGGCAAGTTCCAAGTGACGGCAACGCCAAATCAAGACAGCCCACTCACCGCAGGCCAAAAGCCGATCATGGGCAACGACGTTTGGGAACACGCCTACTATTTGAAGTACCAAAATCGCCGTGCTGACTATCTGAATGCTTGGTGGAACGTGGTGAACTGGGATGAAGTGAACCGCCGTTTGGAGCAAGCCCGCGCTGCGTAATCGATCGATCGAAAAGCAGTTCGACGCTAAGTTAAATTAGGCGATTTCAGCCCAGCCAGTTCGTTTTATACTGGTTGGGCTTTGTATTGTGAATTCGAGAAAAGTTGTCATGGGGATTCAACTCGAATCGATCGTCCCTTGGGGACGCAACGCCGAGGAATATCAGCGGATGTTTGATTTGAACTCGCTGGATCGATCGAGCAAAATTCTTGACTGTGGCGCTGGCCCAGCGAGCTTTAATGCCGAGATGACTGAGCAAGGTTATTCGATCGTTTCTTGCGATCCGCTCTATCAGTTTGCAGCCGCAGAAATTGAACAGCGCGTTGAAGCAACTTGGCGATCGCTGCTGACAAAATTGAGGCCAATCGATCGAGCTACGTTTGGGACGATCGGATCGCGTCACCAGAACAGTTGGGACAGGTGCGGCTAGCAGCAATGCGAGAATTTGTTGAAGATCTGCCAGTGGGTCTATCTGAGAATCGATACATTGTTGCAGAGCTACCGAATTTACCGTTTGCTGATTCTGAATTTGATTTGGCTTTGTGTAGCCATTTGCTGTTGACCTATTCGGATTTGCTGTCGATCGAATTTCATCTCCAGTCGATCGAATCACTGCTGCGCGTTGCCAAACAGGTGCGAATTTTTCCAGTTTTGGATGTGTCGGGAGCGCGATCGATTCACCTCGAAGCTGTTCTGAATTCCTTTCATGCCAAGCTGCAAACCGTTCCCTATGAATTTCAGATTGGTGGAAATCAAATGCTGGTGATCGATCGCTAGCAATTAAGAATGAACGGGTTTTTGCAGTCGTGATAAACCCCCAAAATACAGCAGCCAAAGGACAACGATCGCCCAGTGAATAATCACAATCACGAACAGCGATCCCGTGAGGCGATAAGCGACCGTGCAGACGATTCCCAGCAGTCCAGCCAGTCCCAAAAAGGTCGGATTGCTGAACGTGGATGCGCCTGCTCGATAGAGCGTTTTGGCGTTGAGCGGATGGTAGAGAATGAACACGACGAGGCTGGCGATCGCCCACAGCCACCAGTTTGCTTCTTGAATAATCGTGCTGGGATGCGGCAGCAGCAAAACGCGAAACAATAATTCTTCAAATAAGGCGGGAGCGAACAGAACGCGCAGGCTCAGCAGGCCAATTTCGATCGCGCTCAGTTGGGCAGATTCCAGCCGCAATAGGCGATGACGGAGGCCGATCGGGATGGCGATCGCCGCATAAATTCCCAAACTCACGCCGCGACGATCGCCAAATCGCGCCAGTTGGGAAGCGAGAGTGACGCGAGCAGGCGATTGAGCAGCGTTGTGGCGGGTGAAATTTTCGTGTTGGGGATCGTAATTTCACCCAGTAGGGCAGTGGGAGCCAGCGGAGCAATGCTGCCGTCCCAGCCGCCGACCTGATTGGTACGCAAAATCCACAAGGCGGCATTGCGGCGGAGAAACTGCATGGCAAGTTCGTCTTGTGCCTGTCGGGGTGTCAGCGTCCGCCAGGTTGTCAAGCCTGCCCAAATGGAGGGATCGCGAAACGGCTGGTCTTCCACGCCTGCGATCGCCGCTTGCTCTCTAGCGCTGCTTTCCCAATCGGCGCGGACAATGCCCAGCGGATTCAGGTCGGACTCGATCGCTTTGCCAAACGCGACCAGTTTTTCAAATCGCTCAGTCTGCTCGTCGTCGGGATGGGCGGCCAGCCAAGCTTGAATGCGGGGATCGCTGGCCTGCTGCTTGAGACGAGCGATCGCCACGAACAACGCCTGACTGGAATCCTGGATGCACGAAGTCGCAGGGTGACAGTGGCGCTGCCTGTGCCGTCCCCGATTCGATAGCGAGCCATCATGATTCGCAGTTGCAGTAAAAATTCAGACAGGGGCGAAAAGCGGACGCCATCAAAATCGTAATCTTCCAAAACCGGATCAAAGCGAATCAAAATATCGGCAACCGGGCGCGTTCCCAGCCAGCCGCGATCCAGGTCGCCCATGTAGTTTTCCCACAAGGTTGAACCTGCGACGATGCCGTTGGGATTGTGGGCGTAAACCTGCTCATATTCAATTCGCCAGCGCAACTGGTTCGAGATTGGGTCGCGATCGATTCGCCCCGATCCAAACGCAAAATGTCCGGTAATCGTGTTCGGGACGCCCAGCGGTTCCGCCTTTTCGCCACCAATGCCGCCAAACACATGCAGTACCAAGGCGCGATCGCCCTCCTGCCAGCGCGATCGTGCCTCGTCCTCACTCGTCGCCGTTGGATCGAGCAGCGTCGTTTGCACGGTGCCTTTCGTCAAATCTGCCCAGAGTGCATTGCGGGCAGCGCTGAGGCTGGCGATTTTGCCGATGACCACGCGATCGGGATCAAGCTGCACCAGCGATCGCGGCTCGATCGACTCGACAACAAACAGACCCGATCGATCTTTCGCGCCAAAAACATACCAGCCCGCTTGCCCTGCTGGAGACTGGGCAATGTCGCGGTTGGTTGAGGGAAAAATGCCGTTGTGATCCGGGGGCAGTTGAGGCAACTTGATTGTCTCGATCGCCCCGTCAAATTCACCGGAAGCAGCGCGAAAATGCTGGACGCGAAAGAACTGGCTGGGGCAAGGCGGATCGCCCGGACAGGCAGCAGGCAGCGGCTTTCGATCGACAGGCTCCAGCAGCTTCACCAGTCCATAAAACTGACCTGCCACCTGAATCGGGTCGCGATCGAGCTTGAGGATCACGCCGCCCGATGCCGTCTCGACCTGCGGGCGATCGAGCATCACCGTCACTGAGTCTTCCGGTCTGGCTCCGGCCAGCGATTGCAGGGCACCGACTTGATTTCGCCCGTTCAGCCGATCGGGGTGGATGTTGCCGCGCTTTTGGCTGTCGATCGTGGCAGTGGTAAAGCGGACATCTCGCGTCACGGCTTCGAGATAAGCTTGCGTGTCTGGCTGCGAATTCCACGTCAGGCGGACGGTTTGGCCGTTCAGGTCAGCGATGGGGGTGTGCTGCACTTCCAGCCACACCCAATCGCCCGGAAAGCGAGTTTGCTGGCTGGCGGTCGGCAAAATTAAGCGGCCAATCCACTGCGCGATCGGCTGATAGTCGGCAGTATCGTCGGCACTGTAAACCGGGGTGGCGATCGACCCCAGCACCAGCACCAATCCCAGCACCAGCAAGCTCAGCCCGATTAACCAGTTGTTCCGCCAGCGAGCCATCTTTACGCCTCGATCGAATTTGCGAGTTTTCTTAAGCTCTCATCCCAATTCATATCAGGCGATTCGCCAACCGCCCCTCCCCAGAATTTGCACTGCATCCTGTCTACTGAAACAGCAGGCAATCTTCCAGATTGTATGAATTAACTTGATTTTTGACCAATTCTCAAATTCAGCGCAAAAAACTGCCCTCGCAACACTTGCAAAGGGCAGAATTAGCACGGAGAAAATTGTAAAAGCTAGCTGCGGCGGCGTTCTTCGGGTCGAAAAGCGCTCGACAAACAGCGTTCCAGATGGTTAATTCGATATACATGCCAGAATCGGCGGGGATTAAGAATAGCCGGAGATTGAGAATCTAAAACTCGCTGGTTGAGGAACTGCCAGAGGGGGAAGAAGTTCTTGTTTGAGTTAGAAGCCATGAAAGCAATTACGAGGTGAGAGGAGTAGAGCGGGCTGGACTTGCGCTCGACGATCGCCAGCGCAAAAAAGTGTCCCGTTAATATATTGCCCGTGTTTCAGGTAAATCTTCCATAAGAAAGATGCGACATCCGCAGATTTCCATACTCTCTTCACCAAACTTCGACAGTCGTGCGAGATTTTTAAAGCTTTTGGCTATAATTTGCTGACATTTCCGGAGGGCAGCAGCCTATCGCCGTTTCTGATCCGCCAAACGACAAATCAGTTCCCCCGCTCCCTGCGGTTCAAACGGCACAGCGCGACCATCTTGCCCAACCCGAATTCGATCGCGACAGTTGTATTTCTCGATCGATACCGTTCCGGGACGCCACGATCGCGTCTGCCCATCAATGCTGACAGTGGCCCGATATTCCCAGTGATTTTTTGCGCTGCGCTGAATGCTGAGAATGCAAATTTCCTGCCCGTTGACGCTGCGGCAAATTGGCGCGTCGGCAGCGGCAGGCCAAGCAAAGTTGAGCCAAATCAAAAGGGCGATCGCGATCGAGTGCAAAACAGTCATGCGACAGCAGTGGAATTACATATCATCGTCGCCCAACTGGATGAGTTTTGCCGATCGGGAAGTGACCCTCTGGGCGATGGCATCCCCGCCAACCCTCCTCAAAGTCCCCCATTTTGGGGGATTCAGGGGGCTTTCCAAAGACCGCAGCCGATCGGCTAAACCTTCACTTCATCCGCATAACTCGTCCGGCGAACGAACTCAAACGCGCCTGCCACCGATCCCCAAATATGTTCATCGGTTTCGGGGTCGCGTCCGCGATCGAGACTCGTGAACAATTTATCGTCGATTTCAAATTCGCTGTCGAGATAGGTCGTGTGACCTTTGCGCGACACGATGCAGCCCTTTCCGGGTTCGACGGTGCCCTTGAAGCTGTGGCCTGTCCACTGAACGAGCATGTTGCAGCCTGGAAGCTTTTGAAGCTGGTCGGCCTTGAGCGATTGGAGGCGATCGATCTGCCGCGATGCGCCGTAGAAGGCTGTTTCGTCCGAGACGGTGTAGTTTTCGATCGCAATGTGATTCCCGGCATCAATCAGCTTCAGGACGCGCAGGCGATAGGGGTCGTTGAGCGTAAAATCATACGCTTGCTCGACAAATAAGCTCATGCCGCCCAGCAAATCGGACGGCAGCGGACGCATACAGACGCGAATATGCGCGAAAAACGGCGGATTTTCGTAGGCTTGCGCCTGGTTGCTGAAGTCGGCTGCCATCCAGCGGCCTAGCGTCAAAAGATCGGTAGCGTGAGTCATGATGCGATCGATCGCGTTACGCCCCTGATTTTACAATTCAGCGGGGTGATCGCCGCCGTCAATTGACATATTTGCTGCTGCGGCAGCGGGATGCCGCTTCGCCCGCTCGACCGGATTCATGCGCCGCTCCATATACTCAATCAGGCGCGAAGCCAGCAGTATCAGAATTAGATAGATGATCGCAACGGCAATATAGATTTCAAAGGAGCGGAAGGTGCGAGCGACGACAATCCTGCCGCTTTGCAGCAGTTCTTGGTAGCTAATCACCGAAACCAAGCTGGTGTCTTTGAGTAGCGCGATAAATTCGTTACCCAGTGGCGGAATCATCCGGCGAAACGCCTGCGGAAAAATAATGTACTGCATTGTCTGGGTTCGACTGAGGCCGAGCGATTCAGATGCTTCACGCTGGCCGCCTTCGATCGACTGAATGCCTCCTCTGACAATTTCACCGATGTATGCGGCGGCGTTGAGGCTCAAGGCCGCGATCGCCGCTACCCAGCGCTCCATCCGAATTGGGCTACCAATGGAGGTCAGCAGGCCGGGAATGCCGAAGTAGATAATCAGCAGTTGCACCAGCAGCGGCGTTCCGCGAAAAAAGTCAATATAGGCGCGGGCAAAAAAACGTAGAGGCGCACTCGCTGACACTCGTGCAATTCCCAACAGTGAACCGAGAATAAGGCCAATCACGCTCGTTGCAGCAGTGAGCCAGAGTGTGATTAGCAGTCCCTGGAGCAGCGTTGGCAGCGCATCACGAATAACTTGGATCGATTCTTGCACAGCAATATTAAGGAAATGAACGATGGAAATCAATGGAAAAAGCGATCGCTCCCACTAAGGAGGAGCGATCGCCCGCAGACGATTTATTCAATTCCCGGTGCTTTTTCTGGCAGTTCGGGCGGTTCTGCACCAAACCACTTGCGGTAGATTTCCGCATAGGTGCCGTTTTCAATGATGGCGGTCAAACCTTGGTTGACGCGCTCCAGGTTCGGTGAACCTTTGGGCAGCGGAATGCCGTAGTATTCCTCGGTCAACAAGTCACCCACTGTTTTGATGTTCTGAACGCTGCCCGTTTTGATCGCATAGAGAATCGCAGGAGCATCGTGAACAACCGCATCCACATTGCCGTTGGAAAGCTCTTGCAGCGCCAGCGGCAAGTTGTCGAACAGGCGAACATCGCCTTGGGCTTCCTCCGCTTTGGTGGCTCCGGTCGTGCCCGTTTGAGCGGCGATCCGCTTGCCAGAAAGATTATCAAACGACGTAATTTCGGCGTTGGAAGACTGCACGGCGATCGCTAAACCCGATCGATAGTAGGGTCGAGAGAAATCGACGACTCGCGCCCGCTCTGGCTTGATCGTCATGGCGCTGATGGCTCCATCGATCGTGCCTGCCTGCAATGCGGGAATCATGCCGTCAAACTGTGAGGTTTGGAAATTGACCGTGAATCCGGCTTCTTCGGCGATCGCATTGAGCAAATCAACGTCAAATCCGGTCAGTTGGCCGTTGCTGTCAGTGAATTCAAACGGGGCAAACGTCGGTTCAATCGCAAACGTCAAGGTGTCGCCGCCTGCTGCCGGACTTGCCCCCGTGCTGGTCGCATCGCCACCCGTAGGCGTCGTACTCGATCCGCAAGCAGCAAACACCAGCGCACAAAATAAGCCTAGAAACCCAGCCGTAAGCTGTCGAAGAAAACGCGATCGAGTCAATCTAACCATTGCTTTGTCAGGACGTGAAACATCTTAAATGGCGTTATTTTACTAACTTTGGGCGCAGCTCTTGCCCTCTGTAGAGATATTCATGTGTTTTAGGAAACACATTACGATGTGCAAAGTAATCTACGCCAACCTCCGTATTAGCGCAGGCTTTCGATCGATTTTGTGCAGTTGGCTACAAAGTCACAGGGCGGTGGAATGACTGATTATTTGCTGTATCAGGAAGAGCGAAATGTGCTAGCAATAACGTATTAGCTTTTCGCTAAAGATGAGATTGTTAAGATTATCATTACAAAACATCATGAACAGCGGCGAACCTGCGATCATTTTCCAAGACGTTAAGAAAAATTTCGGTCCGTTGCAAGTGCTAAAGGGCATGAGCGGCCAAATTAACTTTGGTGAAGTTGTGTCGATTATTGGGCCTTCTGGCTGCGGCAAAAGTACGCTGCTGCGCTGCTTCAATCGCCTTGAAGGAATTAGTGGCGGCAGGCTGACTGTGGACAATATTGATCTTTCGGTTTCCAAAATGGGCATGAAGCAGTTGCGCCAACTCCGCGCCAACGTTGGCATGGTGTTTCAGCAGTTCAATTTGTTTCCGCACATGACCGTGCTGGATAACTTGACGCTGGCTCCGCGCAAAGTCCTCCACCAAGACGAAAAAGAAAGCTCGCGAATGGCGCGGTCCTATCTCGATAAAGTCGGGCTGGGTGAAAAAGCAAACGCTATCCCGACCAGCTTTCTGGCGGACAAAAGCAGCGCGTCGCGATCGCTCGTGCCCTGTGCATGAAGCCAAAAGTGATGCTGTTTGATGAACCGACGAGCGCCCTTGACCCGGAACTGGTTGGGGAAGTGCTGGAAGTGATGAAGCAACTCGCCGGAGAAGGCATGACGATGGTGATCGTGACGCACGAAATGCAGTTTGCGCGGGAAGTTGCCGATCGCGTCTTTTTCCTCAATCAAGGCTACATCGAAGAACAAGGCCGCGCCCGCGAAGTGCTGACTTCACCGAGCAGCGATCGCCTCCGTGCTTTCTTAAGCCGCATGAACGCCATTAACGTCTAGTTTCGGTCAATGATTTGTGAAATAGTCCGTAAAATACATTTACAAAAGTTCAAACTGCGTTAGCATTCAGGCATGTCGGAGTTTATACCGCGCTCCGCTGCCATTTTTTTAGCCTCCTCCTCGTTTTATGAAAAAGCTGCTCGCCCCTTTGATCGCAATTACCTTCAGCCTCGCCCTTCTGATTACCGCTGCACTCAACATCGAATCGTCGATCGAATCGCACGACTACTTCATCAAAACGGTTCATCCCGATCGCGTCCTGGTCGTTGAGCCGAATTTGTCTCGATTTGTGAAGGCGGACGCAATTGCCGAAGATGCAGGCGAATCGCTGATGAACGCCATGTATTCGATCGCGGAAAAATACGAGGTCACGGCTTCGCGGATTATCCAAGTTGAGCGCAACATCGGCAGCGTTGTTCCAAATCTGGTCGTGAACGTGCGTCCGCTTCCGGCGATCGAACCGGGTGAACTCGTTTCAATCAGCGAATAGTCCGAATTTCAAGACCGCAAAAAAGCAGGGCATTTTCCAAACGGATTGCCCTGCTTTTTGTATAAAGGGGATTTAGCGGCGACGGGCTTTTGGTTTCGTGCGCGACTTCTGCTGTTTTTCTTCCAGTTCGCGACGACGGCGATCGCGCCATTCTGCCACCGTCAGATAGGCGACTCCGCCCGTCACTGCGACTAATAGCCCGATGGCAGAAAAACGCCAAAATGGTGAGGATCGAAGGTTCGGCCATACCCTAGAAACCGTTGCGACCCCAGATGACCAGCGAAACCGAAAAGGTGAAGACCACCAGCAGCGAAACCCAACCGAGCGTCAAGATATCCATAGCGTGATGTGAATCGGTAAATTCAAGTTCGTTCACGTTTGATCATAGTCGGAAATGGGTGTTGGGTGTTGGGTGTTCCCAGCAATTCTCACTATGGCGAAAAGCTGTTCAAGCCCTGGAAATGCCAGCATCGTAATGACATCTCAGAGCCGATTTGTAAAGAAAACCTGAGGGATGCTGAGGCAGGTAGAAGTCGATTTTAAGCTCGGTTTAGTCGAGTTGTTGCTCCCGACGATGAGCCGTCTACCTACTATTCGATCGAGTGCGGCATCAGCCCGCGTATTTGGCGATCGCGGCTGAGGTAGACGGCTTTTGCGTAACAAGGCAGAGGGCAGGAGGAGGGGTTGGGTTTAGGGGTCAGGGGTCAGGGGTTGGGGTCGGGTTGCGCCCTCTGCCTCCTGCCTCGGCATCAGCGTAATCACTGTCACTTCTGGCGGACAAAACAACCGCCCCGGCAGATACGTTCCCAGTCCACGATTGACGTAAAGCTGATTTTGGCCGACCTGATGCAGTCCTTGCGCCCATTCCCAGTGCTGCACGATCGTCTGGCAGGATTTTTGCAGATAGGGAACGCGCAGCCGCACGGGTTTGGGAACGCAGCGAGCGATCGCAGGAATCCAAGCGGGCAGGGGCTTTAAGCCGGGGATC